>PKSZ01000060.1 GCA_002869425.1 Marinilabiliales bacterium | reverse complement strand
GAAGAATTTGGCGTGGAGTTAAAGTACAGTATGTCAAAAAGAGGCTATTATATCGATAAAACTCTAAGTTGTACCAGCGAATCATTCTATCGATTTATGGAAATTGCCAGTACTTCAGAATTGATCCAGGAAAGTTTAAAGGAAAACAAGGAGCTCTTTTCTTTGGTTTCTTATGAGTCTACTGGTGATCTTATAGGTATTCAGCTATTATCAAAGCTACTTCTGGCAATAAGGGAATCAAGGGTAATCAAATTTGTTCACGAAAATTTTTATACAGGAAGAATAGGTGATTTTGAAATTAAACCATACTTCTTAAAGGAATACCAGTCTCGTTGGTATATTATTGGAGAAGTGGACTGGGACAAGAAGTTTTGGAATTTTGGAGTTGATAGGATTCAAGATCTGGAGATTACGGATAAGGTATTTAAAAGAAAGAAGGCTGATCTTGAGAAACTGTATGAACATACAATTGGTCTTAACTTTAATGAACCGAAACCCGAACGGGTAGAGCTTCTCTTTAACGAGATTCAAATAAAATATGTCAGAGCCCTTCAATTACACGAATCTCAAATTGAAGGAGAAACAAAGGATGGTTTTACAGCGGTAGATTTGTATGTGAGACCTAATTATGAGTTTATGCAAAAGATTCTGATGATGGGTGATGGTGTCGAGGTAATTAAGCCAAAGTGGTTCAGAGACCAGGTGAAAAAAGTGCTAAAAGATACACTTTCGAAATATAAAAAGTAGGTTCGTCGTTTTTTGGCGAAGTGCTGAATGTATGTTTGTCATAAAGCAATTAGCCTATGACAAACGAACTGAACAAAATTAGAAAAAATGTTGAAGAGAAGAGGAAAATTCTCGAGTCAGCTTCACAGATTTTAAAGCAAGAGTTTTTTGGGATCGATGATGTCATCGATGAGCTGATCAAGTACGTAAGCTATTGGTACTTATTTCCAGATCTTCTGAGAAGACCAGTGATCATTAACCTTTGGGGAATGACCGGTGTTGGTAAAACATCATTGGTTCAGCGATTAGCCTCATTACTGGATTATTCAGATAAATTCTATCGATTTGATCTGGGTGAGGCTATGCAGAATTCATGGGGATTGAGAAATGACCTGGAAGAGGTAGCAAACAATTCAGAGTCTCCTATGATACTTGCAATGGATGAGTTTCAACATGCAAGGACATTGGATGAAGCAGGTCTGGAAATAAGTAAGCCAAATATCTCAATTATTTGGGACCTCCTGGATTCAGGGAAATTCTATATTACCCAGTATCACAGTCGTATCGATGATCTTAATGATTTGTATAATCAGTTATCTATCCTGATACGAAAGGGAGTGGTTGCCAAGAATGGATATGTAACGCGAGGTAAGAATCTTTACCGGCAGCGATTTGATGATTGCGAAGATTCCAATGGCAATATCCCTTTCATTCCGGAGCATTTGCACGATGATATCCAGGAAATGACTAAAGAGAAGTTCCAGTTTGTATTTGATGTAAAAAACCACCTAATGACTCTGAATAGTCATGAATCGGTACGATTTCTAAAGGAGGTAATTATGCGAGGGCTAGCGCCAAGCCAGGTGGACTGTTCCAAATCGCTCATTTTTATTCTTGGAAATTTGGATGAGGCCTATGAAATGAGTCGTAATTTCTCAGCAGACATTAGTGCTGACGAGTTTTATGAGCATACAAGCAAAATCAATATTAGTAAGATCAAAAAGGCTTTGCAGAAGCGGTATAGGAATGAACAAATCGCCCGCTTTGGAAATCTTCATATTATTTACCCTTCGTTGAGCGAAGAAGCCTACCGTAGTATTATATCAATTGAGCTTGATAAAGTCAAAGATCACATTAAAGATCATTTAAAGGTTACCATCAATTTTGATCAATCAGTTCATGATATCATATACAAGGAAGGTGTTTATCCTACTTTAGGTACAAGGCCGGTATTTACAACCATACATCAAATAATTAACTCGAATTTGGGTCAGATCTTTGCTGGTTTGATTGACTATTCTTCAGAAGTATCAATTATTGATGTCAACTACTCAAACAACAATCTTCAGGTTAAAGTCAAATCAGCTGCTGAGGAAGTTGGTTCATTTACGATTCCTATTAAAATGAAACTGCATGAGTTGAGAAAGAACACCAAAGATGATCTTCAGGCAATAACTGCAGTGCATGAGAGTGGACATGCCATAGCATCCATCATTTTACTAGATACCATTCCTGAAATAATTCATTCCAGGACTTCGGATCATGGAACAAATGGTTTTGTCTACACTAAGTTCAAATGGAAGTATTTATCAAAGAAAGAGATTATAGCGAGAGGTGCACTCTTCCTGGCGGGTATAGAAGCGGAGAAGTTAGTGTTTGGTGAGGAGAATATTACCGTTGGATCTGAAGATGATATATATAAAGCGACAAGCTTCTTCACCTCAATGGTTAAGCATAATGGAATGTGAAAAACCATTGGCGCCATTCAGTCTGAGAGTATACAAACCAATGAGTTCCTTTTTGACCACAATAGGGAAACCAATGTTGAGATTAAGGATATGCTGGAGGAAGCCAGGGCTCTTGCTGAGAAGGTAATTACTAAACAGGAAAGGTTGCTATTAAAGATGGCAGCATATTTAGCTGATAATAGTCAAATGAACTCCGAAGCGATTAAGGTCTTCGTCAGTAAATACAAAGTTAGCCAGTCTGGTAATGTAGAGTATTTCCAGTACAATGATTCTTTTTATAGATCAAGGCTCTTTGGTAAAGTGAAATCATTTCATGACAATACAAATGAAATTGCCAGAGCATCAAATCAATACAGGTTGAACTCAAAAGATCAGGAAGAATGAAAATTGCGGTTATTACAGATATCCATGCCAACTATAACAATCTGATAAAGGTGCTCGATGCTATAGAGAATGTTGGAGTTGATCAGATCTACTGCCTGGGTGATATTGTTGGTTATGGGGCTCAGCCAGAGAAAGTAATAGAAGAAATTAGAAAGCGTAATATCCATGCTGTTTATGGAAATCACGACAGAGCACTTTTCGATGAAATGACTTGGTTTATCATGAATGATATTGCTCAGGAATCACTAAATATTAATCATGATCTGCTGTCAGATGATGCATTAAACTATCTTGAGAATCTTCCTCCTTTTTTAGTCAATGATAATATGCGGTTTCTACATGGAGCACCACCGGACTCACATTTGATTTATTTGAGTCATCTTTTCAATGACGATATAAGAAATGCTTTACTAAAGATCCCTGAAAAACTGGTTTTCTGTGGTCATACCCACAGTTCTGCATTGTACGTATATGATTGGAAAAGAGTGAGAAGAAAGGATAATATCGAATATAACTTGCCTTATAAAATTGAAAACAGAAAGCGTTATATCGTAAATGTTGGAAGTGTTTCTGAATACAGAGGCAAGGGTGGGCATATATCTCAGTACGTTATCTATGATAAGGAGTATCAAACTATAACCTTTAAATTCTGCTAAGCAATGTCACAAAGTAGATTGAAGATAAGATTAAGCGACCTGGCCTGGACTCCATGTGAGGAATATTTGAAACCAATATTGGAAAGGTATGGACGTGATAACTATTTCGATCCAATAGCTCTAATCTATGAAATAAATGAAGACGACTATGACTACATAGCTGACGATTTATTTATGTTGGATGATATGTGCTGTGAGATCTATGATCCATCAGAGATAATAGGAGATGAATTTGCAAAAATATTAACTAGAACAACTGATAAGGATAGGTATGGCTCGATTCTTATGTTTTATAGCGAAACACAGACTCATGAGAACTTTCTTCACTTTATTTCCATAGAAAATGATATTGAGAGGCAATCCCTTGTTTTTTCTGAATGCAGGATGCTACATAATAAATACTGGAATGAACATTTCTTGACTAACATACTAAGAAATTCAACCTATGTAGATATTATTTTAAGGAATACAAATGCCTATTACAAAGAAGCTTGGTTTGAGAAATTACTAAAAAGTCAACCACAAGCCAGGCAATTCCTTGAGCTATTCCTTTATGATGAGGACTACCAAACAAAGGAGATGTTTGAAAGAATCATGGTGATGAATCCATCTGTATTTCAGCTTGGGAAAATGGTATACATGGCAAAAGGTGTAAATGCACAAGAAATTTTAAAGACATTTCTCGAACGAGGCGGTACGCAAAAGCTATTGGATCATATATTTAACAGGCTTCATTATCGTATCGCAAACCTCAAAATTAATCGTATATTTATTGATTAAACACATATTATATGGAATTTACTTACTACCCCAATAATACTTTTAAAAAGAGCGTTGAAGAATATTTTTCATTAGTAGTTAATCCTATTCTAAATATTTCATTTGATGATTATAAAACAATATTGAAGTATATAAAACAAGATATTCAAATAAAGGAACAAATTACGGATATTGATTATTTAAAATATTTTTGTCCTGATAAAGTTAAACTGAGAATTAAATATCTTACCAACGGATACGAAAAGTATTTTAGAAAAGAATGTTTGTTCCTTACTGGTATTGATTTGCCAATATGGTTTAAAGGGAAAGGGAGAAATAAAAACATAATGATATTAGCTCAGGATCCATTGCGTAGCCTGAAATCAGTGACAAATAGCAATATTGATCCATATGATCATATTACATTGTGGACTCCATTTTCATATCAAGTGATAAATAAAAACAGAGAGAATACACCAAGAGAAAAACATTATTGGGATATAATTAACCATATTGGAGATATGTCAAGAAATATTTATGTAACTGATATACGAAAGATTTGGTTCAGTGGTTGGGAGAATCATACGGAAATTAATTTTGATAAAATTTATAGTGAGATATTTAAAAATGAAGTAGAGCTATTTGATCCTGATTATATCATTTGTTTTGGAAGGGATGCTGAGAAAGCGGCTGTTAAAATCAAGAGGTGTTTTGATTTTAGATTTAATACTATTTATTTGATTCATCCTTCAAATAGGGCTTCATCTGGAAGAGATAGTTTCTTTGTAGATAAGCATGGCATAAGGACTTTTAGAAATGATAATCTAATAGAATCTTATAAAATTGTAATTAATAGGAGTTTAAAATAGTATGATAACTCATTTATTATCTAAATCAACATTTGTTCGAGGATGCCAATGTCATAAATCCTTGTATCTGAATAAATATCACAGAGAGCTTAAGGATGATGTTTCTGAGATGCTTCAGTTAGTATTTGATACAGGTCAGAATGTTGGAGAGTTGGCTCAGGATCTTTTCCCAGGAGGAGAGTATGGAACATTCCCAGGAGAGATTCCATCATACGAATCTGTAAAAAGAACCAACCAGCTCATTGATGCTGGTGTTGAAGTAATCTATGAAGCCACTTTCCTGTTTGATGAAGTTATAGTAGCAATGGACATTTTGGTTAAAGGAAAGAAGGGCTGGGAGGCCTACGAAGTGAAAAGCTCAACCAGTGTAAGTGAGACCTACATTAAGGATGCATCCATTCAGTCATATGTAATCAAAGGATCGGGTTTTTCGCTTAATGATATATCCATTATTCATATTAACAAACAATATGTAAAGAGGGGAGCCATCGATGTCAATCAGCTTTTTATAATTGAATCGGTCTACGATTCTGCCATGCAAAACCAGGACTGGGTGAGAATAAATATTAAGGAATTTAAGAAAGTGCTTAAGCAGGATCAAATCCCGGATATTCAAATCGGACCACATTGTTCAGATCCATATGAATGTGATTTTACTGGACATTGTTGGCAGCATGTTCCAGACAACTCTGTTTTTTCATACAAGGGACTTACAGGGAAAAGAAAATGGGAATTGTTTGACAATGGTTATATAACAATTGATGATATACCTGCTGATCAATCCTTAAACAATACTGAGCAGTTGGTTGTGGATTGTGAAAAAAACAATGTGGAATACATTGATAAGGATGCGATCCGAAGTTTTGTTAATCAACTGAAATATCCTTTGTATTATCTTGATTTCGAAACCCTGTTTATGGTAACGATTCCTATATATGACAATTCAAGACCATTTCAGCAGATTCCGTTTCAATATTCTCTTCATATACAGCAAGTACCCGGGGAAAAAGTTGAACATAAGGAGTTTTTGGCAGAGGCGAGCAGGGAAACTGATCCACGGACAGAATTTATTAATAAGCTTATTGCAGATATTGGAAATACTGGCAGCATTGTTACATATAATGCATCTTTTGAGATGGGCAAGCTTAAAGATATTAAGGAAGCTTTTCCTCACTACTCTAATTCTATTGATGCAATAAATGCACGTGTGGTAGATCAGATGGCGCCATTCAGAGCTAGACATTTTTACAAACCTGAAATGAAAGGCAGTTACTCAATTAAGAAGGTTTTACCAGCTTTAGTTCCTGAATTGAGTTATGAGGGTATGCCTATTGCGGATGGAGGAGCTGCAAGTGCCGCATTTCTAAAACTGTTGGATGAGACAGATCAGGATGTTATAACGAAAACAAGAAAGGCCTTGCTAGAGTATTGCGAATTGGATACTTGGGCGATGGTTAAAATACAGGATGTTTTGAATAAAACTTAATCCATATACTATGAAGAAACGATTTTCATATTTAGATAATAAGAGCTGGAATGATGTAACCCGAGATGAACGTTATTTCTGCTGTGAATTATTCCATCAGATAAAGAAAGATGTAAATAGTTTTGTACGATGGTTATATAACAATAGAAAGATATCAATAAATGAATCAGAAATTGATAATGTTTGGGAAATTAGTTTTGAGGTATGTTTTTATAGAGATTATGTGAAAAAGATAGGATACCTTAATCCAGAAACGGGAGAAAGAGAGCATAGAATTGGGAGAATAGTTGACTTAAATATTCCATTTACAACGTACAAAGATGAAGTTAAAACTATTGATGAATTTCCTAGAAAGAGGACATTTGATCTTTGCTTATTTTCAGAAGATAGGATAATAATTATTGAAGCAAAATCACATCAGGGTTTTGATAAAAAGCAGTTGGACGATTTTTTATTAGATCGATTGCTTATTGAAAAGTTATTTGGATCAACTCCTTCTGTCGAGATTATAGGGTTATGTTCTAGTAAGTACAACCCAAGTAAATTTACTAGAAGTAAGTTTTATAGTATCTTTAATTGGAATGAACTAATTAAACTTTATCCGGAAATTGAAGATGTTCTAAAAAGAGCAGATAAATGTAAAGGGGATTAAATTGATTTCTCGAAAGAAGCAGTATTTAAAACTATAGAATCATATATATAACAGGCTTTTTTATCGTATAGCAAACCTAAAATTGAATCGTATATTTATAGAATAGTGATATGAAGATTACGAAAACAAGAATTTTATGTATTAAAGACAAAAACAATGAATTTACAACCTTTATCTATTAATCAAATACTTGATAAACAATTCTTTATTCCTGACTATCAGAGAGGTTACAGGTGGAAGCCTCAGCAAGTAACACAGCTTTTAGATGATATTGACTCATTTTTTCCTAGAGAAATTGAAGGAAAACCTAATGGGAAAACGTTTTATTGTCTTCAACCAGTCGTAGTAAAACTAATTAGTGATGATAAAAAGAAGAGACTAGAGGAAGAAAATGAAATTATTCTGGATGGTGAATGGTATGAAGTTATTGATGGTCAGCAAAGATTGACAACTATTTATTTGATAATTCATTATATAAATGACATGTGGTCAGGTCGTCAAGAGAAAAAGAAGTTTAAAATTTATTATCAAACAAGAGATAATTGCGTTGAATTTTTGGAAAAGTTGAGAGTGAATGATGATCTGAAAACTATTGATATAGACAAAAGGTATATTGATTATTATTATATCTCTATGGCCTATCAAACAATTAGGAATTGGGAATTGAATTATCAAAAAATCAAGCAACAAGAATTGGATGATGCAAAGTTTCAATCAAATATTTTTTTTAATGCGAAAATTATTTGGTACCATGTTGACAATGTAGATGATGAAAATCATAAACTATTTGAAAGATTAAACTTGGGTAAAATTCCGCTAACAAACGCAGAACTGACAAAGGCTTTATTTCTTTCGTCAGAAAGCTTTTCGGATTCAAATCTTACAACTGAAGAAAAACAAATTAAGAAATTTTCAATTGCTTTACTTTGGGATGAAATGGAACATAAATTGAATGATCCAGATTTAAAGTTTTGGTCATTCATTACCAATAAAAAAAGAGAGAAGTATGAAACGAAAATTGATCTTATTCTGGATTTAATAGCTGGTAAGAAAGATGATGAAAAAGATCCATTATTCACATTCCTTAGTTTAACGAAAAAACAAAAAGAGGGTGGGCTGGATAAAGTGTGGAAAGAAATCGAGCAATTTTATTATACTGTTTGTGAGTGG
>PKSZ01000337.1 GCA_002869425.1 Marinilabiliales bacterium | reverse complement strand
ACTGATAAGCGGGCAGATGGTTTTCATAATCTTGAAAGTTTATTTTATCCGGTTCTATTAAAGGATATTCTGGAAATTGTACCCAATGGTAGAAAAGAAGACCGGCTCTTTATTACAGGTAAAGCGATAGAAGGTAAACAAGACCAAAATTTATGTATGAAAGCCCTGAAGCGCTTCAGACAAGAGGTTGAAATGCCAGGCACTGATATTCACTTGCATAAGCTTATCCCAATGGGAGCAGGTCTTGGAGGAGGTTCATCTGATGCTTCATTTACGCTGAAATTATTAAATGATCTTTTTGATGCAAAGCTGAGTGAAAAAAGCTTGATAAGGATAGCGGAAGATCTGGGAAGTGATTGCCCGTTTTTTATCATCAATAAGCCAGCAATTGTTAGCGGAAGAGGAGAATTTATTAAGGTAGTGGATTTTACCCTTGCAGGAGATTATATTGTGTTGGTTCATCCGCACATTCATATTAGTACAGCTGAAGCTTTTGCAGGAATTAAACCCAGGGAAGCATCCATGGATATTGAAAAGATATGTATGTTGCCAAAATCAGAATGGAAAAAGCACGTATTCAACGATTTTGAAAAAAATCTTAAGCAGAAACATAAGGAAATACAAAAAATAAAGCAGGAATTGTATGATAAAGGTGCATACTTTGCATCTTTAACGGGAAGTGGTTCTTCGGTGTTTGGCTTATTCGATCATAAGCCGGAATTAACAGGAGTTCTGAATTTTGAAACCAATGTTTTGAATTTATCTTGATATTATCAACAGAATGAAAAGAAAAAAGTCAAGTAAATATTATTTTTTCAGAATGTATATTGTTGCAATACTATTATACATTTTACTGCTTTTCCCCATAGGAGGTATTCTTACAATAAAAAATATGCCGGACTGGATAAATAGTTCAGGTAGTCTATTGGATATCAATATAGCAATGAATGATTCGGTTGTTGCAGGTGAGGATTCATTAGCATCTTGCAATAAGCTGATTCAGAACGTAAAAGATTCAGTATTAGCACCTCTTCATGATTCTGCTAGAAAAAAGGAAGCAGCAAAAAAACTTAGATCCTTGCTGCATGGACCAACATATCCAAGGGTTGGTGGCGATTCTCTGAATGCAGCTATTAGTATTTCTTCTGATGAAATTAATGCAAGAAAGAAAAGGGCTGCGAATCCATTATTGATCATAATAAAGTATGTACTGATATCAAGTTTGATTGTTGGTTTTTTTATCAATTTGCCTTATAAAAAATATTTACGAAAGAAAAGAAAGGGAAAGAAAATCCCGGATAGGTTGGAAAAATTCTGCAAATCAAATATTCTTAAAACTCCAATAATTAATGCAAGTGTACTCTTATTAGCATACCTTGCGGTTCATTTTTATTTGCATTATGAGCTTGTACAGGGGCATGGAATGAATGANNTATTTTACATTGTCGCTTATCTCATCAGGTTTAACCGTAATGTTTGTTTATTTCTGGCAAAAATACAGGGTTCAGTTTGCTTATATTACGCAATTTTATAGCTCAGATGAGTTAAAAAAATCTCCATTTAAAAGGCAAAATGGGAAAATTCTAAAAAAAATGTTGGCATCAAATATAATGACTACATTTTTTCCGCTTGCAATCGTTATTTTTTATATAACCCAAAGTATTTCTGTGCTTACGGATCTGAATCTGGATGTGATAACTTACGATCAATTGAAAATTGCATTGGGAAAATATGTTTCGTTGCTGAGTGAAAATGATCAAATAGCACATTCAGCCGAAGCAGTTCCTTTACCCTATGTAAATACTGTAGATACAGTACTTCTTTTTGTAGGTATTTCCTCTGGTGTTTTCAATGCTCTGATTTATATTTTCTTTTTTGTAAAATGGACTACTGCCTCAATTGTAATACCTATACGCGAATTGCTGGAAAGTATGAGAAGAACAGAGACAGGAGAAACAGCTGTGTACAGTATTGTTACAACCAATGATGAATTGGGTAAGTTAATAGAAGGCTACAATGATATGTCGGGGCGAATGCACAATTATATTGAGGAAATAAGCGACATGAATAAAAACCTTGAAAAAAAGGTTATTGAACGAACATTTGAGATTGAAAAGCAGAAAGAAGAAATTGAGTCTCAGCGAGATGAGATCGAAGCCCAGCGTGATGAGATCGAAGCCCAGCGAAACATGGCCATCGATCAAAAAGATGAAATTTTGCGTCAAAAAGAGGAAATGACTGAAAGTATTTTGTACGCCAAAAGAATTCAAATGGCAATGCTTCCTTCAGCTGATATTATTATTAAGAATTTTACCGATTCATTTATTCTTTTTAAGCCCAGAGATATTGTAAGTGGTGATTTTTATTGGTCAGACGATTGGGATGATAGGTTAATTGTTTGTGCAGCAGATTGTACAGGTCATGGAGTACCGGGAGCGCTGATGAGCATGATTGGAATTGCCTACCTGAATGAAATATCAGGAAATGAAGAAATCCAATCTGCAGCAACTGTATTAAACCGGTTGCGGTACAGGGTAATTCAATCATTGCACCAGACGGGCAAAGATGGGGAAGCTAAGGATGGCATGGATATCTCTTTGGCTATTGTGGCTAAGGATAAAAAGAATGATTTGTATGAATTGAATTTTGCCGGAGCACATAATCCATTATACTATACTGTAAAAGAGGAGGGTAAATGTGCTATAAATGAGTTAAAAGCAGATAGGATGCCTATAGGAATATATAGTGCAGAAATGAAAGATTTTACTGATCATCATGTTATGTTACCTGCCGGAACTGCATTCTACTTATTTTCTGATGGTTATGCTGATCAGTTTGGAGGAGAAAAAGAAAAAAAATTGAAATACAGAAAATTCAGAGAAATTTTAGCTGAAAATGCGCATAAACCTATGGAAGAGCAAAAGCTGATTCTGGATGAATTTCATAATCATTGGAAAGGTAATCTGGAGCAAATAGGTGATATTGTTGTTATTGGAATGCATTTGGAATGACG
>PKSZ01000096.1 GCA_002869425.1 Marinilabiliales bacterium | reverse complement strand
GGCTTTTGCAGCCTTCCTGTAGTTTCCCAGATTTTTCTCCACAATTCCAAGGTTAACCAGATTTCTGGCAAGACCCTCATAATCACCAGTCATACGGTTCATTTTTAGGGCTTCATTAATATAAACTTTTGCGGAATCATATTGCTTTGTTTTTAAATAAATACTGCTCAAGTTGTTTAAAGCATATCCAACACCTACACTATCATTAAGATACCATGACAACTCAATCGTTTTGCCTAAATACCGAATGGCTTCATTATAATTACCCATATAAATAGAAATCACTCCAAGATTATTTATACAACGTGTAATTTTTACTGTATCTGCCTCCTTTTCTGAGCACTTAAGAGCCTGTTGATATGCAACCACACACTCGGGATAATCACCCAGACCATAATATGCATTTCCCTGGTTTATATAACAATCAGCCTGCAAAGGGATATACTCAATTTCCTTGTAAATCTGGAGTGCCGTATCAAAATATTTAATTGCCCTTGAATACTCTCCGGCAGCAGAATTCAAATATCCAAAATACCGAAGGCATGAGCCCTTAAGATGTTTGGCCCGTTTATGCAGGTACGAATCCTTATCGGAATTATGCATAAGGTTTATAGAAACATGGTATGCCTTTTGGTAATATGATTTGGCTTTATCTGGATCTGAAAACTCGTACAAATCACCGTAATCCAACAGTGCAATTATTCTTACAGTATCGTGAATTTCGGAAGCCAGCAGTTTATCAAGGCTATCTCTCATCTCATCATTCTGGGCCGCTGTATTATTGGTCAGAATAACAATCCATAAAAAAGAAAATACGGTTAATACAATTTTGTTCATTGCTGCATAAAGATAACACTTCTCCTGAATTATTGAAAATCAAGAATTAATCCTTCAATATATATGAAAATAGAACCACAATACTCTAATCTGCCTTCATCATATATTCTTCATCATCAACCAAGATCATTGATTTTCATCAATTGTAAATTCCTATTTTTTTCGTATCTTCAAAGTAAAATTACACCAATTATGCATAGAAGAATGACCGTTAAAGAAATGATGAAGAGCTTAAAAAACGAAACCATTAACACTTGGTTTGATTTAGGCCTTTTTATTGATCGTGTTAAGGAATCCCGACCCATTCCATCCGCAGAGTTTTCTTCTTCATTTGATGAATTTAAGAACCAAATCTCCGATGGAGGAATCGGTTTTGTTACTTTTTATTACGCTGTTGACGGAGTTACGCTGGAAATAGAGAAATATGCAAAAAACTTTCAATCTTTAGTTCCTGATATTCCCATTCACTATATTGGAGGCGAATTCTACCCGGAATCACAGGAACTTATTGACCCATCCGTTGGAAAATGTGCAATACCAGAAATGAAAAGCTTTGATAAGTGGAATCTCTATAAAGATTTTTTTCACACCAAACTTCAAAGAGGTAGTAAAAGCTACAATTCATTAATAAAAAAATATTGGAGCCAGGTACTAAAAATCACACAAAAACTAGGCAAGTATGTAGAAGACAACAATATCAAGCTTTTGTATATTGTCAATGTTAATTCAAACCCGGGAAATGTTTCTTCGGCTATGGCCAATGTATTGGTGTCAGAATATCTGGGCATTCCTGTTATAAACAATAATCATGATTTTTACTGGGAAGGTGGTAACAAAAAGGTAGATATTGAAACCAAAGGGCTTAAACCAGGTCCTAGAGATTTCTTTTTTAAAAATTCTCATGTAGGAGAATTTTTTACACTACTGGAAGTATTATATCCATGGGAATCCAGATCATGGATGCAGGTCAATATCAACTATGGTCAAACTCTTCATCTAATTCACAAAAATGGTCATAATCCTGCCAATGTTACAGAAATAGGCACTGCGGTAGACGTTAAAGAATATCAGTTAATTTCCAAACGAAAAAAAATCAATGCTTTTGTTCAATTCGAGAAAGTATTAAGTCGTTACAAAGAAACGCCTATTTGCTATTCTGCTGACGATGTATCTCAAAACAAACTGGTTGATAAAACCAATCCAAGACCTATATTACTGGGGTACAAAACACAAATGCTGAAAAACTTTCTTTCTGAAAACATTGTTTTTCTACAACCAACAAGAATTGTATCCAGAAAAAAAATCGCAATTGGATTTAAGCTTATTAGCAAAATGCTCAACAACAAGTCTTTTGCAGAAAAATTCATGGAAAGCGACAGACTAAAACTCACCATGTTGGTAACCGGCCCCATTCCAATGGGCCAGCATTCATATTTTGAAACACTCGTAGAACGGTTCTCTGCCATGCTATCGGAAATTGACCCTAAATTCAGAAAGAAAATATTCTTGGGATTTTTGTTCAGCGAACTGGATAAAGATAAATTTAAAAAACGATTTGAGAACCCGGTTGGGATACCTGAATTATACAACATTGCTTCCCTGGTTCTCCTTCCAAGTGAAACAGAAGGAAGAGGTTTGCCAATAATTGAAGCTTGTGCAACAGGGGTACCTATTTTCTGCAGAAGATACTATCCGGAAAAAGTTTATGCTGAAGTTATCGGTGAGCACCTACCGGAAAAAGACCGGTTGAAAGTAATAGAATTTGATGGCATCAACATCAACGACAAACAAGTAGAAGCCATTTCAAGACGGGTCTTTTATCCTCATAAATACATTGAAGAAACAGAGCATAATAAGAAGGTAGTAGAAAAAAGGTATAGCCTTGAATCTTTAAATAAAAACATTGAGGATATTTGTTACAGACTGCATTTGCAATTGCAACCCAATAACATTTCTCTGGAAACAGCAAAAATAGCACTTCGTCAGTACAAAAAGATATGCAACTTCAGGAATGCAGACCTGAAAAAAATTATCAATTTCAAATCAAGACAATACCTCGCAGGTTATGGCAAACTTGCTTTTATGCTAAAACTCAAATCTCTTATTGATCCCTCATACTTTAGAGTTGAAGAACAAGAAATCAGGGGTATAGCACACAATTTTGCAAAAAACCTCATCAAAACAAATCCGGACAAACAAAAACTTGCCCGAACTAAAATAGTTGAGTTTTATAATGCTGTTGATAATATTTTTTATTATAACGACGGTAACACTAAAATTCGTCATGATCATTCTTTCAGTTACAGACACAGAAACACCAAACATTATCCATACCAGGATTTTACAATACAGGAACTTACTGGTTTGATAAACCTGTTATATCTTGAAATTATACAACCAGAAGCCGTGAAAAGCTTTGATATAAGATCCAACTTTTTCACAGACTGGAACCTGGCATTAAGCCAGTTAACATCAAGTAAAACACTTGCAATAGACGATAGAGAAATCCTGATTAAGAAACTGAAATCCAATATTCCAGTGGCATATTTTCCAGGTAAATTTGTAAAATATGAATTGGAACTCTTTGCTCTTCAATCCATCAGAGCCAGACTAAAATTGTCTATTGAACAAGAGCTTACAGAAGACATCTTAAAAAAGAATTTTAAAAAGCTTGCCCCAGTCTATATTTTTGCACAGGAAAAACCCCTGGGCAAATGGTGGACTGCTGATAACATTATTGATTATATTGTTCATGGTAACGAATCTGAACTAAAACTTCTATACGATTATCAAATTCTTAAGATAATTAAAACACACCAGGTTTGCGTTGGAATACATTTCCCTCAACTGGGTGAACTGGCATTAAACGTTTTGAGTAAAATTAAAGAGCAAAACGGAATCCTCATCTCCAACAGGCGGAACGCCATAACAATGACAGACACTGTAAACATTGATCGTTTTCATATAGGTATGACAACCTACCAGACAACGGCCAACATACTCGGCATTAAGCCAGGACATGGATACATTCAATATGCTCCTGCCGGCGTAAGAACAACGTTAAACTATCCAACACCGGTTCAGACAGCATACGATTTTCACCAGACATTAAAAAGTGACCTATTCAAAAACCTGTGTGATAAATTGGGAGAAGATGTTGTTTTTAATGCTATTAAAGAAGACGCTGAAGCCAAAGGCTCTCCAATAAAATTGGTTCTGGAGAACCTGAAAAACAAAAACAAGGAAAAAGATCTTGTAGAATATAATTACGTAAGTGGAGTATATCCAGATGGATACCCATGGAATGGGGTTATGGCTCGAGCCGACCTGAATAATCCCAATAAATGGGCATTTTCTATTGTTTCCAGTTCGCATCAAACAAAACGGGTTACCTGTTTTGTTGATGAATTTGAAAAAGAACAGCACTGCACCGCCAGAATTGCATGGAATGGCGGCTACATTCTAAATCCTGAACTAGTAGGGAAACTCGGACTTTCTGAGGCATACATTGGGAGCCCGCTGGGATTGCTCATTACCAACGGGGAAGTAAAAAGTGCTCCACTATTTAATAAACCGGCACTTTTTATCAATAAAGACGGATCAATTGATATCCGAAAAATCTCAGCATCATCAGGTTTGAAAATTTATTTGGGCGGCAGAGATTTTCAATTTGCTCCAGAATATTACAACTCTAAATCACCTGGCAATAACCCCGCTTTTTATGACCTGATGTTTAACGGGAAAGAAATTCCAGGAGATGGAAGAGTTGTTATCAGGTTAGCCGGTAATGAAATTAAAGAAGTTATCAAAACAAAGAAAGGACAGAAAGTACAAATCATTCCGGTAGGGTTAACCTTATCATTACCAGCCGATCAGGTTCCAAAAAATCTTGAAAATAGTATTGTTGAAATGACTTTCCCCGGATTGGAGAATGTTCTTCATGCTGTAGAAGCAGGACCAATGCTTGTTGACGGAGGTAAAGCCTGCATTGATATGGAAGAGGAAGGCTGGAAAACCCAGTTCTCTATTAAAACCCAGGCTGCCCGTTTGGATTATACAGATATGAGAGGCCCAAAAATAGCAGCAGGAGTTGACAAAAACGGAAATCTTTTTGTTGTTACTATAAACGGTCGTTTACGCGAGTCTGTTGGTGCTACCCACATAGATATGGCCAATATAATGGAAGAATTTGGAATGGTAAAAGCCATGGGGTTCGATCCGGGAGGAAGCAGTACCCTTGTAGTAGATGGAAAAACACTAAATATTTCGCCCTACAATAGTAATTATGAGCGAAATCCGTATTCATTACCACCCGAACCAAGGGCGGTTGCAAACGCAATTATCGGATACCTGAAAGATTAAAAACTTTATGGTTAAGAAAATCCCGATCAACAGCTGGCAAAGGAAAGAACATTACGAGTTCTTTAGCAAACTGGAAAAACCATATTATGAAATTGTATCAGAAATCGATGCCAGTTTAGCTTTTTATAAGGCAAAAGAATACAACTGCAGCTTTTTCATTTATTACATTTTCATGGCTATGAAAGCACTGAATTCAATCGAAGAATTTCGATACCGGATCAAAGCTGGTGAAGTTCTTCTTTTTGATAAAATTGATTTATCATCCACCATAGGAAGAGAAGACAATACTTTTGGATTTTCATACATTGAGTACAACTCTGATTTGGAAATATTTAAAACAAATACCCAAAAAGAAATAGACGCAGTGAAAAACTCAACCGGATTGCGAGTGCGGGAAAATGAGATGAAACTGAATGTTGTGCATTGTACTGTTACGCCTTGGTTAAAATTTTCAGGTTTGTCACTTGCCATGAGTTCCCTGAATGATTGCATTCCAAAAATAACATTTGGAAAATGTGATACTGAAAAAAAAGTAAAAACGATGCCGGCATCTATTCATGCACATCATGGTTTGGTTGATGGCTACCATGCTGCGCTGTATTTTGAAAGACTGCAAAAACTTTTAAACGGAGAAGATATCAATACTTGATAATTCTTTCTACATTGTTTCTTCCGATAAAGCTCCTGATTATCTGCTGAACATCACGGTTATCTTCCATTAACTGAATACAGTCATTCAATTGATTTAGATCTGTAATCCCCTCTTCAAAAGCAAAATACCCAAATCCGCAATATTTACCTGATTCAACCTTCACTACCGATCGCTCTTCACTGTGCCTTCCCTGATCAATAATATACATATTGGCACTCTCAAATTTATACCTTTCAATAAACAATTTTACCCGTTCATTATAATCTTCATTGGATTCAATACCGACACAAGCTCCTTTGCATAAACCAATTCCATGTTGAAAGCATGCCGACTCCGATTTATACAAATCGCATAATTTCTGGCAAAGTTCAAACTCGTCAATAATCCTGTATAAGAATTGTTTCCCTTCCGACTTGGAAGAAAAACTCATCAAAGGATTACTGGTTTTTACATTTTTATCGATAAACAACCGAATGTATCCATTCTGGTCTGTATAAGAATGCAATCCCAAACTCGATATTTTTCTTCTCTGCGCACGATTGTAGATGGGTTTCAATTTTTTTATTTCGCTAGATTCCAATAACAAAGCAACTAATTCGCTACCTGTTGTCTCATAAGAAATATCTGCAATTCGCGCTTTCATTTCTATGTACCGCTGAGAGGCATCATTATTAAAATGCGAGATAACCCGCTTTTGAATATTGTTACTTTTTCCAACATAGATTACTTCTTTATCCTCATCATGAAAATAATAGACACCCACCTCATCCGGCAATTTCTTTAAAATTTCTCTATCCAAATTTGGATTCAGGCCTTTCAGTGCAAACTTATCAAACTGTGATTTCGTTTCATTTTTACCATCTACTGATAGCAACAACTCAAAAAGCTTAACCGTTGCCAGTGCATCACCAGCAGCACGATGTCGGTCTTCGATCTGTATTCCAAGCTCATCACAAAGCTTTCCCAGACTATATGATGCCTTACCGGGAATTAATTTTCTGCTTGTTTTAACCGTACACAAACATTCCTTCTTATAGTTATACCCCAGTCGCTTAAACTCTTCCTTAACGAAGCCATAATCAAAACTGGCATTATGTGCAACAAAAATGCAATCCTCTGTTAACTCAACAATATCTTTTGCCACCTCAAAAAACCGAGGAGCATCTGCAACCATATCATTGCTTATGCCTGTTAAGCGGGTAATAAAAGGCGGAATCGCTCTTTCGGGATTAATCAAAGAAACAAATTCCTTAACAACTTTCTTTCCATCATGTACATAAATGGCTATTTCGGTAATCCTTTCGTGTTTTGGACTCCCACCAGTGGTTTCAATATCTATAATTGCATACATAACAATACCAAATCTAACTAAACGGTCCGTAACTCATCACCTGATATAAAAACACGGCTATTACTGTAAGCCACAGAGCCGAAATCAACAGCTTTTTCTTATTTGTATATTTTAGGATTTGATTCAACTCAAAAAATATCATGATTATTGTTACCGGGTATAATGCCATAGTAAGTCGTTCATTATAAAATCCCATAAGTGCATAAAACACAAAGAACAAAACAAACAAAAACAGCAAGTTCCAACGCATCAAATTAGTCTGCACATCTTTCTCTTTTTTCTTTTCCAGAATATAATTCACTACTCTAAGTATTATAAAAACAACCAACCAGGGTAAAATGGTTTTAACAAACAAAGCTACATATGCACCCAGATTTGAACCCAGGGCTTTAAAAAAAGCACCCTCGGCAAATGCATCCAGTATCCACACAAATTGTCTGTACTGTTCAACTTCGTGACTGTAATAGCTTCCCGTTCTTGATTTTACAAAGGCAATCCAAATCAGCATTGGAGCCGAAAAAATAAAAACCCCCATAACTGTTTTTACAAGAAATTTCAACCATTTTTTGTTTCCCAATACTTCCCTGAACAAGACAATAAACAAGCAGGGTAACAACAAAATAAAATTACCATATAAAAGCATGCCCACTCCTCCAACCAATCCTATTACCAAATTGTTTTTCCACGAATGCACAATTCTGTTATCCGTTAAAATATAAACCGCGAGAACCGGTACTAGTATTGCAAACAATTGCTGATGCGCTGTCCAAAAAAAGGCCTTCATCAATCCGTTTGACAACAACAAAACAATTATTCCCAGCGTCAGGTAGCTATTGGCTCCTAGCTTACCGGCAATACGCCATACAAAATGCAAAGCCACAATCAGAACCAATAAATTAATAAGAACAAAGGCAATATAATATGGATTGGATGGTTTTAGGGTATTCCATTGTTCTGTAAGCAAAATCAATTCTTCTCCGGCAAACAGTTCCTGAAAAACACAAACCGGATATCCAAGGGCAATTCCCAACCATATATAAACAGGTCGCCCCTGTCTTGCTTCTCCTTTATTCAAAAGAGCCTGTGGCTCCTGTGCAAGGTTTGTAAACCCCACGGCATCACAATTAACAGGAAAACCCATGTAATCATTCAATTCATAATAATATCCGCACAAACCTCCTCTTTCATCCGGCTGAGGTGAAAACAAAAATGCAATGGCAATAATTAATACAACAAGAATATTTACAACAAGCTGCCGCATGAGATCAAGACTTCAGTTTTTCTTTTATCAAATCTATATCCTTTTGCACATTGGCTATAGATCGTATCNACTAACATCAGATTCCGGAATCTCCTTACTTATATAATGAACAAACTGCCAAATTTCTGCCACCTCTTTCACATCCACATCAAAAGGTTCATATAAAGGATTCAGGGAAACCAGACGCAGAGGTTTTTGCGCCATTACTTTATTGCCAAGCAGCTTGAAAACAATACCATCGTCGCGCGTAACCACAATGCAAGCATCTCCTTCTTTCAGGTACGACCAATTTTCCACAAACATACAGGTAACATAAGATCCATGAGGAATTGGCAACATAGAATCACCATTGATCTGGAAAGTTCTGTACTTACGCTCACGAGAAAGGAAAGGCAACTGAAAAACAGGTAAAGAACGAATATATTCCGGATCGGCATAACCATTTCGATAACCAGCCTGAGCCTTTTCATTTACCAATTCAATATTCTCTTCATTATCATCATTTACTGTAGTTGCCAATACCCGAAGCTTACCGCCCCTGATATAAACATCAAAGCCATTCTCAATTTCAACCATCTGGCTTTCCGATAATTCAGAAAGATCTACCCTTAAAAGCGTATCGATGGCAATCTTATAATAGTTCGAAAACAATATCAGCGTATCAATAGAGGGCTGAGCAACACCATTTTCATATCCACTTAAAGTAGATCGCTTTATTTGTAGAAAATTAGCCACATCTCCCTGCGTTCTGTTCCTGCGATTTCGAAGTAACTTAATATTGGAGGAAAAATAATTCATTGTAATACTGCTCTTTAAAGAATACATTTTCACAAAAAGGCAAAAAAACTTGCAAAACCAAAGCCTTAATGATTATATTATGATCTGGTTTGTGATTAATTTCTAATCAAACTTAATCATTTTAACCAAAAAATCAAAATACCAGATATTTTTTCTGAAAATGACAAAAAATAACAGATCCATAATACACCTGGACTTAGATACTTTCTTTGTGTCGGTTGAAAGACTTGTCAACAGCTCTCTCAACAATAAACCTGTGATCATCGGAGGTACTTCTGACCGTGGTGTGGTTTCCAGCTGCAGCTACGAAGCCCGGCTATTTGGAGTACACTCGGGCATGCCAATGAAAATGGCCAGAATGCTTTGTGAAGATGCTATTATTGTTCGTGGAGACATGGATCAGTACACCAAATATTCCAAACTGGTTACAGAAATCATTGCAGAAAGAGCCCCGCTTTTTGAAAAAACATCCATAGATGAACACTACATAGATCTTACCGGAATGGATCGTTTTTTTGGCTGTAAAAAATGGTCCAAAGAATTACGAACTTATATTATAAAGCATTCCGGACTGCCAATTTCCTTTGGCCTTTCAATCAACAAAACAGTATCCAAAATTGCTACAGGAGAAGCAAAACCCAATGGAGAACAGATCGTAGAAAAATCTCAGATCGATTCTTTTCTTGCTCCACTATCAATCAGGAAGATTCCAATGATAGGAAAGCAAACATACCGGCTTTTGCGGTCGATGGGAGTAAAAAATATTGAAACACTCAGGGCCATTCCTGTTACTATGATGGAACAAGTACTTGGAAAACAAGGAACCGTAATCTGGAAAAAAGCAAACGGAATTGATCACACACCCATCAAACCCTATTCTGAAAAAAAATCAATCAGTAAAGAAAGAACTTTTGAAACAGACACAATTGATGTACACATGCTTGGCGATATTATTACCAAAATGACAGAAAACCTCTGCTTCTCACTTCGCAAAAAACAGAAATTAACCTCCTGCGTTACTGTAAAAATAAGATATGCCAATTTTGATACGCACACTATGCAAGCAAGAATAGCATACACATCTTTTGATCATACTCTTATCAAAACAGCCCACGAACTATTTGAAAAATTGTATAACCGACGCATGCTTATCCGCTTGGTTGGAGTAAAATTCAGCCATCTGGTTACAGGTGTTCAGCAACTCGACCTTTTCGACAACAAGCCCGAACTGGCCGATCTGTATATTGCCATGGATAAAATCAGGCTTCGTTACGGTTCGGGTTCTGTTCAACGGGGAATAGGCTACAAATCCCGAACAAAATCCAATGAAACATGTATCTAAATACTCATTCATATTACAGTCTCAAGTACGGAACCCTGAGCATAGATAAACTTACCAGCCTGGCAAAAAAGAATAATGTGCAGGCAATGGCTTTAACAGATATCAACAATTCTTCGGGCATACTGGATTTTGTTCGGGCTTGTAATACAAAAAATATTCACCCCATAGCCGGTATAGAGTTTCGCAACCAAAACCAAATATTGTTCACAGGCTTAGCAAAAAACAATGATGGCTTTCATGAACTAAACCAGTTTCTGTCGGAACATAACCTGGAGAAAAAAAAGCTACCCCCTTCTGCTCCTGAAATGGACAACACATTTATTGTATATCCGTTTGGCAGTAAAAAATTACAAGAGCTAAAAGAAAATGAATACATAGGCATTCGTCCGGCAGAAACCGGAAAGTTGCTTACTTCTGACTACCGCAAAGACACATCGAAACTAATTGTATGGCAGCCTGTTACATTTGAAAATCAAGCAGGTTACGCATTGCATAAAAATCTCAGAGCCATTGGAGAAAACAAGCTGATCAGCCAGCTAAGACCTGAAGATCTGGCCCAACCCAGTGAGATTATGTGTTCCATTGATAAGCTTTCAGAATATTACAATGCTTATCCCAACATTCTAAAAAACACGGAAAAAATCATATGCAACTGCAACTTTTCTTTCGATTTTAAAAGTCACAAAAACAAAAAAACATTTACAGGATCTGAAAAAGATGACGAACAACTGCTTCGCTGGATTGCCGAAGATGGTTTTCTTTACCGTTACAATAAAAACAACCCGAAAGCCTGGGAACGGCTGCAGAAAGAACTAAATATTATTTTTAAACTGAGTTTTACAGCATACTTTCTTATAACATGGGATATTATACGTTTTTCCATGTCGAAAGGATTTTACCATGTAGGTAGAGGCAGCGGAGCCAACAGTATTGTTGCCTATTGCATAAAAATTACCGATGTTGATCCCATTGAGCTCGACCTGTACTTTGAGCGCTTCCTGAACCCTCGTCGAACATCTCCTCCCGATTTCGACATAGATTACTCTTGGAAAGAACGCAATACTGTTCAGGAATATATTTTCAAACGCTATGGAAAACAACACACCGCCTTGCTGGGTGCCATGTCTACCTTCAAAGGTAAATCTATATACCGCGAGCTTGGAAAAGTTTATGGTTTACCCAAAGAAGAAATCGACCAACTTGTCAATTATCCCGAGCAGGCTATCAATAAAAACAACATTACACAAAAAATCCACCTGCTAAAAGAACAAATGACCAATTTTCCAAACATACGAAGTATTCACGCAGGAGGTATCCTCATTTCTGAGCTCCCCATTACATATTACACAGCCCTTGATATGCCACCCAAAGGTTTTCCTACCACACAATGGGATATGTATGTTGCCGAAGATATTGGTTTTGAAAAGCTGGATATTTTAAGTCAAAGAGGCATCGGTCATATTAAAGAATGTGCAGAAATTGTTCTTAAAAACAGGGCAGAAAATGTTGATGTGCATAATGTAAAAAAATTCAAAACCGATGAAAAAGTCAAACGCCAGCTCAAAGACGGAGAAACCATTGGTTGTTTTTATATTGAAAGTCCTGCCATGCGAGGCTTACTTAAACAACTCAGATGTGAAGATTACCTTACCCTTGTGGCCGCCAGTTCTATTATCAGGCCAGGTGTAGCCCGATCGGGAATGATGAAAGAATATATCCGCAGGTTCCACCACCCTGAATCCATCAAATACCTACATCCGGTAATGAAAGAACAACTGGAAGAAACCTTTGGAGTAATGGTGTACCAGGAAGACGTCCTCAAAGTTTGTCACCACTTTGCAGACCTTGATTTATCTGATGCAGATATTCTTCGCCGGGCAATGAGCGGAAAACACCGGTCGGGAAAAGAATTTGAAAGAATTCAGAACAAGTTTTTTTCCAATTGTCAGGCCAAAGGCTATTCTTTAGAACTCACAAAAGAAGTGTGGCGGCAAATTGCCTCTTTTGCCGGATATTCCTTCTCTAAAGCACATTCAGCATCGTATGCTGTGGAAAGTTTTCAAAGCTTATACCTGAAAACCTATTATCCCCTTGAATTTATGGTAGCTGTAATCAATAATTTTGGGGGTTTTTACAAGACCTGGGTATATTTTAACGAAGCAAAACGAAGCGGTGCCGAAATTATGCTCCCATGTGTAAACAACAGCCTGTATAAAACCAGTATACAGGGAACAAAAATCTATATAGGATTTATTCACATGGCCAACCTGGAAAAAAATATTGGCAAAAAAATACCCGAAGAACGAAATACAAACGGCCCGTTTCTTTCTCTTGGAAATTTTGTTACCCGACTTCAACCCGGGACGGAACAATTAAATATCCTGATCAAAGCCGGAGCCTTTTCTTTTACAGGAAAATCAAAATCTGAATTGTTATGGGAAGCATATAGCCTTCAAAAAAACAAAAAGCCTGCCTACGTGACCAATAGTCTTTTTCCGGTTCCATCAAAAACATTCACACTACCAAAACTTGAACACTCACAGCTTGAAGACACATACGACGAACTGGAATTACTGGAATTTACCGTAAGCACAACCCACTTTAATCTTGTCAGAAACGGGTTTCGGGGAGAAATAATGGCTACAGATCTTTGCAATAATATTGGCAAAAAATTTAAAATGATGGGACATCTGGTTACCATTAAATTTGTACGAACCATTAAAAAAGAATTAATGCAATTTGGAACCTTCCTGGATGTAGAAGGAAATTTTTTTGACACAGTACATTTTCCGAATTCATTAAATAAGTATCCATTCCGCGGTTCTGGCATTTACCTAATTCTTGGGAAAATTGTTGAAGAATTCGGCTATCCCTCAATGGAAGTTGAGAAAATGCAGAAAGTGCCTCTTATGCCCGATCCAAGAGATACATAAACAATTAAAACAACAAGCCTTTTGCATATTCACGATCTGTCTTCTGGATATGTTCAAGTAACCAAACCTGTAAAAAATCAATCATATCATAAGGAACCAGATCATCGCCCTTTTCATGCAGTCGCCTGAGCTCTTTTACCCTTTCGATATAATAATTGTGCTCTTTTATATGCTCGTCCATTTCCTTATAATCATGCTCTACCAGGTAGTTTTCTTCAAAATCAAAATGAAAAGAGGCATATGAAAACATTTCTTGTAACAAAGCACCAATCTCCTCGCGATTATTGGGCTTATCAAGGGTAATGTGCAAATTATTAATAATTTCTATCAGCTTTTGA
>PKSZ01000097.1 GCA_002869425.1 Marinilabiliales bacterium | reverse complement strand
CGGGAATATTCCATACCTGGAAGCCAGAGTAAATATTAACGGAGATAAAGATGTTGATGTCGTTATGTATCTGGATATGGGAGCAGGGGAGGCGATTGAGCTACTTGTGAGAGAAAACAATAAGTTTGTAATACCTATTGAATGTGATGCATACACATTAACGGGTTTGAGTGGTGATATAAACGGAAAAGTATGTCGTGTTAATAGTTTTGAATTGGCTGGGTACAAACTGTATGATGTCCCTTCAACTTTTCCTGATGCTGCGCAGAGATCAAAAAAATGGCATGCTGATGGTATTTTGTGTACCAATGCCCTGCGTAGGTTTAATGCAATTTTTGATTATAGTCGTAAATCAATATATATAAAACCAAACAAGAATTTCTCCAGTCCATTTATCACAGATGTTACGAGATGATATTTGAAATTCTTTGTTTTGAGCATGATTTTTGTAGCATACAATTTTTTAGAAGAATATGAAAGAACTAACAAAGGCAGAAGAACAGGTAATGCAGATTCTATGGAAGATCGAAGAAGGCTTTGTGAAGGATATTATAGAGCTATACGATGATCCTAAACCTGCATACAATACAGTTTCAACAATTGTACGAATATTAGAAAAGAAGGGTTTTGTTGATCATAAAGCGTACGGAAAAACGCACATGTACTTTCCTCTTGTTTCAAAAGATGAATATAAACGAGATTTTATTAAGAATTTTATGAAGAGCTATTTTAGCAATTCATTTGAACAAATGGTTTCGTTTTTTACAAAAAACAAGGATGTTTCAACTACTGAGCTAGAGGAAATTAAGTCTTTGATAGAAGAGCAAATTAATACAGAAAAGAACCAAAAATAGCGAATATGTCAGAATTTATTTTTTACCTGATTAAAGTTGCTGCCGGAATAGGTGGATTTTACTTGATTTTCTGGTTGTTATTTAGAAATGATACATTTTTTCGTTTCCAACGGATATTTTTGTTGATGACGGTTATTACTTCATTTGTAATTCCTTTAATTTCTGTTGATTTTTCAGGAATTCAGGATGCAAAATACTTTTTTGTACTGGATCCTGTTGTGGTTAGTGGAAATATTGATTCGCAAATTATAGGTGAAACCAGTATCCTATTTTCTGTTATTACCAGGTTGTTTCTATTCATTAGTTTGCTGGCACTGGTTCGGTTCGCATTCAAAATATCAGGAATTATACGACTAATTTATATATATGGAATCATTCGGGAGGATGATCTGAAATTTGTTCCTATTCAGGATAATATTGCTCCGTTTTCATTTATGGGACTGATATTTGTAAATAAGAGCATTTATACTGAAGGAGAATTTCAGAAAATTGTTGCGCACGAAAAAGAGCACATCAGAAAAAAACATTCCATTGATCGTTTACTCATAGAGCTCGTGATAATTGTTCAATGGTTTAATCCCTTCGCATGGTTTCTCAGAACTTCGTTACAAAATGTGCATGAATATCAGGCAGATAATGGTGCTATTCAAAAGGGGCTTCATGCTTCTGAATATATGCAGCTGCTTTTGTCTCAGATGTTTAATGTAAAGCCGGGAGTTCTTATCAGTAATTTTTCAAATTCAAACGTAAAAAGGAGGTTTACAATGATTACAAAGAATAAAACCAATCGAATTAACTTACTGAAAACAGTATTTATTTTACCCGTTTTGGGTCTGCTATTTATGGCTTTTTCAGTAAATGTGTCTGAAATACAAGAAACCAAAACAGTGAGTAATGATCCTGTCCCTGATAGGCTTGTTAAGAATTATAAATCTGAAGAAGTAGAGAAAATGCCTGAATTCAAAGGGGGTAGGAATGCTATGATCGAGTTTCTATCCAGTAATATCAAGTATCCTGAAGAAGCTAGGATAAATGAGGTACAAGGAACTGTTTTTGTTCAGTTTGTGGTAAATAAGAGTGGAAAAATAAGCAATGTTTCTGTTAAAAAATCGGTGGCAGCCGACCTGGATGCAGAAGCTGTTCGCGTAGTTTCATTAATGCCAGACTGGACACCAGGTGTGGCCGACGGCAAAAATGTGAATGTTGTTATGAACATACCGATATCTTTTAAGCTTAAGTAGATTAATTCCCGGGAAGGATATTTAGTAGTGTTTTCTATCTTTCCCGGTTTTAATTTATCAAAATGAGAACGATCGCTTTAATTTATTTTATAATTGCTGGAAATGTTTTATTCTCTCAGGGGCTCTGTATTCATTATTTGGCAAATGATGGTTTTTTAGTTTCATCTGGTATGAATAGTATTATGGTGGATGGCTTGTTTGAAAAAATTGATGGGAACTGGTGCGATTCTCCAGATGATTCTCTGATTGAGCAAATAATAGGTGGTCAGTCTCCATTTGATCATGTATCAGTACTGGCAGTGAGTCATAAGCATATTGATCATTTTAATGGCAAACTGGTAACAGAGTTTATGCAAGCAAATCCTCAATGCAAACTTGTTTGTCCGGTTCAGGTAGAAGATGAATTGGCAATTCAGAATGGATTTGAAAACATTAAGGATCGGATAATTTCGATTACGCCGGATTTTCTGCAGGATAGTACTATCCGGTTAAATGATATCCCTATTCGTATCATACGTTTGCCGCATAGTGAGTATATGATTCATGATTCTGTTAATGATGTTCTTGTGAATAAGCATAAAGATATCGAGAATCTGGGTTTTGTTTTCAGCATGGGTGATTCAAAAGTATTTCATATGGGTGATGCCAGCCCCAATGATTCTTTGTCTTTTCAGAAATATCAATTAAATCTGGAATCGATTGATGTTGCAATGTTTGACAGAATGTTTTTTGCGGGAGCCAAACAGAATATGAATATTGTCAATAATTTGGTGGGAGCAAGGTATAATGTTATTATGCATATTAATCCATCCAATAAAGAACTATTTTACAATTATTTCATTGAAAAAGAACAGGTTATTGTGTTTAAAGATGCGCTGAGTAAGAAATGCATTGATTAATAATCAACGATATAAGGATAGTTTATGAATAGAGTTTTCGTTGTCTTTTTTCTATTGTTGAGTGTTTGCTTGAATGCCCAGATTGATAGTGTAAATTATTATAAAGCGTCTGGTAATTACTACAGGGCCATTCAATTGTTGGAGAATCAAATGAAGAATAATCCTGAGAATTGCATGAATATGTCGGCTTTGGCAGAGTTGTATCAGGCTGTATATAAGCCGAATAAGGCAATTGAGTATTATCAGAAGGCAACGAGTATTTGTAAAGACAGGATTGATTTACAGGGAAGATATGCTGATATATTGTTTGAGGAAGATAAATATAACAAAGCCGATAGTATATATGATGTGATATTGGAAAGGAGTCCCACAAATTTTAATGCAATAAACAAAAAGGCTAAATTACTGGTAAAGGCAGGTTTATATAATGAAGCTATTCGATATTACCTGGTTTTGGATTCTCTTAGTCCTTCAGCATCTTATTTTAAGAGAGCAGTAGCTTCATGTTATCAGAAATTGGATAGCATAAGGAATGCATATCAATGGTATAGGAAGGCATATGATTGTGATACTACAGATCTGAAAAGTATTATTACATATTCAAATTTTTTACACAAGAATGCGTGGGTAGATTCAGCTTTACTGATTGTAAATAAGGGCTTAAGTTTATATCCTATTAATTACGATCTGAAAAAGAAAAAGGCAAACATTCTTTTTATGCAGGAAAAGTATCATGAAGCCATTCCTTTATTTGAAGAAGTTGTTACACATACAGATTCTTCTTTTACTATGATGCGTCAACTGGGTATTTCTTATCATATGGCAGGAGGATACAGGTCTGAGTCGATTGAAGTTCTCACGCGGGCAACAAAGCTGGAACCTGAAGACTATATCAGTGCTTTTTACCTGGGTTTGTCATATCGGCAGATGGGACAAACAGATCGTGCACTTGAGCAAATAAATCATGCAATTGATTTGCTGATTCCCAAACAAGTCGTGTTATACTATGTTGAAAGAGGAAATACCCACTTATTGATGTCAAATCCATCCAAGACCATTGAAGATTATAAAACGGCTTTGTGGTATTCTCCGGATCGTAAGCAAATATTAGTTGAAATAGGCCTTGTGTATGAGAAAGAAATGAATGATTTAAAGTCTGCTCTTATATATTATGAACGATTCAAAAGAGAGTATAATGGTGCAGATGAGCAGCTGGTTACGTATATAAACGATAAAATTCGCAAGGTGAAAGAGGAATTGCATTTTCAGACAGGGAAGGAATAGTGTCTATTCAATATTAAAATCCTGAAGCAACAATTCTTTTAATTCTTCAGTAAATGGCATTGATGTATTGGTAATGAAAATTACAGAAAAGTCAACTGTTTTATATCTCGAAAGAGATTCCAGTAGTTTTGTGTCATCTGAATCAAAAAAGAGGAATTGAGCATCATGAATATAATGCAATCCATTGACTTCTGTTTCTGATTCTACAAGAATTGGTTTGACAAAACTATCAGGCGGAGTTTGCTGTGAAGAAGATATTTTGTCTAGGACACTTTCATTATCTGAAGCATATACAATATTACCGTAAGATGAAGAAAGCTGGTTTAGCAGTGTTGTTAATTTTTCAATGTAGTCAAACCTGTTGATCTGTATTTTTACATTAAAATTGAGGGCCGGTTTTCCAAAAAAGTCGTTTAATGTTCCTGAGAAATTGATGGCTTTGTATTTTCGTAAACCAGAATCCTTTAGTGTAATGGTTTTGTAGGAATTTGTAAGCAGAGGAATAGCTCTTTCCTGAAACTTCTGTTCAATACTGTATTTCTTGTGAGAGTTGCTATCGTCTGGAATTTCTACTTCGATGGTAGTTTTTTCAGTTTCAAAAGTGTGAGTCTTTATTTTCTTTTCTGCTCTTTTAAACTTCTCAAACCAAATTTCCATTTTTGCAAGCTCAACAGAATAGTTTTCAATTCTTTTCAGAAGTTTTTTTTCTTTTTGATTTTTAATGGATGATTTAAAATTCTCAAAATCAGCGGTAAGGTATGATTCTTCTTTTTCAGCTATGTGCTTGTTTAGTTTTTGAATAGCTCTGTAACGGTATTGGATAAGTTTATTGTGTTTTTCAGTTAACAGGTTTTTATGTTCAAGTAATTGTGCATATTCAGGGGTTATTTTTTTAACCTTTTTCTCGACTTCCTTTTGGATCTTTTTTTTGGGAAGTTTGTGTTTCTTAATATAGGAAGGATCCGGAATGTTTTTTCTCTTTCTGTATGCAAAAACTCTGCAGGCGGTTGAGCAATATTTTGATCGTGATGATGACGATCGATATTCTTTACCACAGTGCTGACAAGTTTTCTTTTGTTTCATACAAAGAGTTTCAACTAAGGGTAAAGTTACAAGATTGGAACCAAGTATTTCAGATTTGTTAAAAAGTATTGAAAAACAATAACGCAGTGAACTCTTATTCGCCAATTATTTTAACCAACACTCTTTTTTTCCTTTTGCCGTCAAATTCTCCATAAAAGATTTGTTCCCAAGGGCCAAAATCAAGCTGACCATCTGTTATGGCACAAACCACTTCTCTGCCCATAACGGTACGTTTTAAATGAGCATCAGCATTATCTTCATAGCCATTGTGTTTATATTGGTTATATGGCTTTTCAGGAGCAAGTTTTTCTAACCATACCTCATAATCATGATGTAAACCTGATTCATCGTCGTTGATAAAAACACTGGAAGTTATATGCATTGCATTAACCAGCACAAGACCTTCTTTTATTCCACTGTCATTTATGCATTTCGAAATTTCACTTGTAATGTTGATAAGTTGTCTTCTCTGGCTTGTATTAAACCATAATTCTTTTCGATAGCTTTTCATAAAATAAACATTTAGAAGTTTACAATTTCTTTTGCAATGTTGTCGAGTTTTTCTTCCAATTTTCGATTGGTTTCAGAGTATTCAGTCCTCTTGGTTAATTCTGTATTCACACTGATATAAAACTTGATTTTTGGTTCTGTACCGGAAGGCCTGACAGATATTTTGGTCTCTTTCTCAGTAATAAACTGTAGAACATTTGATACAGGAAGATCAATTTTTTGTTTTTCACCGGAAACCAGATTTACAGATTCCTGCTTTTGATAATCTAAAAGATGTGTAATTTGTTCTCCTGCAATTATTTTTGGTGGATTGTTTCTGAAAGTCACCATCATTTGCTGGTTTTCTTCAGATCCTTCTTTGCCTTTCTTAACAAGAGAAATTAATTTTTCTTTATAGAATCCATATTTGATATAGATATCAATCAGCTGATCAAAAAGGGTTTTTCCAAGATGCTTAGCCCAAGATGCTGTTTCAGCGATCAAAGCGCAGGACATGACTGCATCTTTATCCCGCACAAATTCACCAGCCAGATAACCGTAGCTTTCTTCACCACCGCCGATAAAAGTTTTCTTGCCTTCATTTTTTTTGATTATGTCAGCTATGTACTTGAAACCAGTAAGAACATCATATTGTTCAACCTTATAATGCGCTGCAATTTTGCTTAAAATTTCACTGGTAACAATCGTTTTTACAATATATTCCCTGCCTGAGAGCTTTCCTTTTGATTTCCATTGTCCGATGAGATAATCCAGCAGTAATGCAGCTGTTTGATTGCCATTGAGGATAACAAATTCGTCTTTATCATTTTTTACAGCTATGCCTACCCTGTCGGCATCCGGATCGGTTCCCATTACCAGGTCTGCATTTTTCTCTTTTGCTTTTTCAATTGCCATTGTAAGAGCGGCTGTTTCTTCAGGGTTGGGCGATTTTACAGTTGGAAAATTCCCATCTGATATATCCTGCTCCGGAATGGTAGTAATGTTTTCAAATCCAAAAGCTTTTAAGCTCTGAGGAACAAGTTTAACACCAGTACCGTGAATTGCAGTATAAACAATAGACAAATCTTTATTTGCACTGATTACTTCAGGATTTAGCGACAAACCTTTTAGTTTATCAATGTATAGCTGATCAAATTTTGCATCGAGCGTATTAATTTTTGAAGTATCACCATCAAAATTAATGTCATTTATTGATTTTATTTTTTGAACTTCTTCAATAATGTTTTTATCATGAGGTGCGATGATTTGGCCTCCATCTTCCCAGTAGGCCTTAAAACCATTGTATTCTTTCGGATTGTGTGAGGCTGTAATTACGACACCGCTCTGACATCCAAGTTCTCTGATTGCGAAAGATAATTCAGGTGTTGGCCTTAAAGCATCAAACAAATAGACAACAAAACCGTTAGCTGAGAATATTTTAGCTACAGTTTCTGCAAAAAAACGACTGTTGTTTCGTGAATCGTGGGCAATGGCAACTTTTATTTCTGGTAATTGAGGAAATGCTTTTTTTATGTAGTTACTTAATCCCTGCGTAGCCATTCCTACTGTATATATATTCATCCTGTTTGTTCCGGCACCCATTATTCCTCTTAAACCTCCGGTACCAAATTCAAGATCTTTGTAAAATGATTCAACTAGCTCTTTTTCGTCATTTTGCAGCATGTCGTTTATGGCTGCTCTCGTTTCTTCATTTATATTGCTGTTAAGCCAAATGTTGGCTTTTTCTTTTACTTCTAATAATAATTGATTGTCCATTATAGTGATACTTTCGATTTGTAATTATTTATTATTCAATTCCTGCAGACATATTTTTAATGATTCCTTCCAGTTCGGAACAGAAATATTAAAAGTGTTCTTGATTTTTTCTTTGCCCAGAACACTATAAAATGGTCTTGTAGCAGGTGTCGGAAAATTTTTCGATTCGATAGCCTTAATGGTAGTGTTGGCATTTTCAATTTGCATTATTTCATAAGCCAAATCATACCAGCTGCATACTCCTTCATCAGAATAATGATAAATTCCAGGAACAAAACTGCTTTTGTCTTTGAAATATTGTACTGTGATTTCCTGAATAGCATTGGCAAGGTTGTAGGCATAGGTTGGTGATCCAACCTGATCATATACAACCCCGATTTCTTCTTTTTCTTTAGACAAACGTAACATTGTTTTTACAAAATTGTTTCCAAAAGATGAATACAACCAGGATGTACGTATGATAATATAATTTTGAGATGTTTTTTCAATTACCTGTTCACCAGCAAGTTTACTTTTCCCATACATAGAAACAGGCTCTGTTTTATCTGTTTCTATATAGGGTCGATGATTTTTTCCATCAAAAACGTAGTCGGTACTAACATGAATTAACGGACAATTATTTTGTTGGGATACTTTAGCCAAGATAAAACTTCCTTTTTCATTGATTTTAAAAGCAAGTTCTTTTTCCTGTTCTGCTCTATCGACAGCTGTGTATGCTGCTGCATTAATAGTTAAGTTGATGCAGTTTTTCTGAACAAATTCAAAAACGGCAGCTTCATTACATATATCAAGGTCATCAACATCTGTAAATGTTACATTGAATGCGGGTTTATTATTGAAAACTTTTTTGAGTTCATTGCCCAGCTGACCTTTTGAGCCGGTTACTAGTATATTATATTTCTTCAT
>PKSZ01000221.1 GCA_002869425.1 Marinilabiliales bacterium | reverse complement strand
TCCAGTACTTACTATCTGGCTTTTGAAGGTATATCCGGCTATGGTTATGGAGTTTGTATTGATGACATCACAGTGCAGGGAACCTATGTTGATCCGGCTACAGAAATTATTTTGTATGCCACAACAGATGGTAATTTGTACAATACTTGTAATTCAAAATTGTTTGATAGCGGTGGCGAATCTGGTCAGTATGGTGATAATGAAGATTATGAAGTTACTTTTGCTTCAACAAACGGCGGTTGTATCAGAGCAATTCTGAAGGATTACAATATTGAAAATATTTATGATAAATTGTATTTCTACGATGGACCCAGTAGTGCTTCGCCTCAAATTGGTTCCTATGTTCAGGCATATCCTATGTATCCAGGAACTACAATTGATCAGAGAGGGAATGCATATTATGCACAATCCGGATATATAACCATTCGTTTCACATCTGATATTGCTACTGTGGCTGATGGATTTGAAGTGGATATCGATTGTCCTATAAATTGTGTTGCTCCGCCAGCTTCTGCCAGTGTACCGGCTGGAGAGTTTTGTGAAACTGCTGAGCCCATATGCGATTTTAACGGCTACCACGGTAATACTACCAGCTCATATCAAACCGACCATGCGGAAATTGGTTCATACAATACCGATGACTGGCCAAGTCCTAATGAGCTGCTGTATATTTTCTGTGGAGGAGTGAATAATAATAGTTGGCTTTCTTTTGTAGCTGATAGTACAACAGCAGTTCTGGATGTTTGGGTTTACAATTGCCAGGGAAACTCCAGTGGTAGTATTTATGGTGTGCAGTTGCAGGTTTATGAAACAGATTGTACTTATGGAAATTTTACGGCCAAATCAAATTGTTGGAGTCCGGGAAAAGTGATCAATGGACAAATTGTAGCAACAGATCTTGTGCCTGGTAATCAATATTTATTGATGATTGATGGTTTTGCCGGGGATAATTGTGAGTATATTTTTGCGGCAAGTAGTGGGGTGATCGTTGCTGATGCAGGACAGGATAAAACCATATGTGAAGGACAGGCTGCATTCTTAACAGCCAATGGTGGAAATAATTTCGATTGGACAGCAAATCCTGCTGATCCAAGTTTGTCAGGTCAGGAGAGCAATCAGTCGGTATCAGTAACACCTTCTGTTACTACTACCTATACAGCAACTGTTACAGGAGAAAATCCAAATTGTCCTGGAACAGCCGATGTAGTTGTTTTTGTAAATGAGGCATTTGCTTCTTATTCTGGTCTTGATTTAAGTTACTGCGAAGATGACGATGGTCCGGTTGCACTTACAGGTGATTATCCTACCTCTATCAGCTGGTTTGGTGGGCCTGGTATTTCTGATGATTCATTGTTTACTCCTTCTGCTGCTGTTGCAGGAACGCATGATATTACTTATGTATACAATTACTCTGTGGTTTCAGCGTTCTCTGATGATTTTGACCCGGCACCGGAAGCAGGATGGCAGCACGGATACGATGCGATTGGAACAGGAACGCATACTCGTGGAGATAGCTGGGAATATGGTTCACCAACAGCAGGTTATGGACAAAATGCCAGCTCAGAAAATCCAGATCCAATTATAGACCATACGTCAAATATAGACAATAACGTATATGGACAAGGCTTGGGAAATACTACCAATGGAACATATTCAGATATTTAACTGGGAGGATATTACCATAATTCCAGAGAATGGTTGCAGTCTCCTGCAATTAATTGCTCCAGCCTCTCCAGTGTAGTTCTTAGTTTCTGGCGGTATGCAAACCTTGAAACAAATTATGACGAAGCTTATGTGAAAATAAGCACAGATGGAACCAACTGGACTGACCTAGGCGAGCCTTTATACCCAACAGATGATTACTGGGTTCAGAGGATAATAGATATTTCTCAATATGCCGATGGTGAATCAACGGTTTATATTCGTTGGATTTCTGAAAGTGATAATTATACTACCTATTCAGGATGGAACATTGATGATGTAACCATAACGGGAGTGCAGAGTGGAGGTTCATGTGTGAGTACTGAAGTACAGTCAACAACAGTTTATGCTTCACCAAGCTCATCGTTTACTGTTACCGATCCAGAATGTAGCTACGATAATGCAATTGTAGAGTATACAGGTACAGCCACTACTGGAGCTAGTTATAACTGGAATTTCGATGGAGGAACTGTTGTTTCAGGAAGTGGTCAGGGACCTGTTAGTATTGATTTTTCATCTCCGGGAACATATTCTGTTTCTCTTGATGTAACAGAAAATGGATGTTCATCATCTGTTAGCAATCAGTCAGTAGTTGTACCAAGCAATTTATCATTAACCATGACAAAGAATGATGCCAATTGTGGTAACGCTGATTGCTCAGCAAGTGTTTCAGTATCAGGAGGAACTTCTCCATATACATATGTGTGGAGTGGAGGACAGACTACCAGCAGTATAAGTAGCTTGCCGGCCGGAACATATACTGTAACGGTAACGGATGCAAATTTCTGTGCAGGATCAGAATCGGTAGACATTGGAAATGTTGGTGGTCCTACTGTGAATACTACAGTAAATGCCGATGTTACGTGCTATGGAGGTTCAGATGGTACAGCCTCGGTATCGGCTTCCGGAGGGGTGAGCCCATATACCTATAATTGGTCAACAGGTGCAGAGTCAACCACCATTACAGGCTTATCTGCAGGAACATATTATGTTACAGTAGAAGCTTCCAATGGTTGTGCCAGTTCCACATCAGTTTCAATTACACAGCCTTCTGCAATCAGTGCAGTTGCTACAGCAAGTGATGTTGTTTGTAATGGGCAAACAAACGGAACTGTACAATTGGAGGTGAATGGAGGAACCTCACCATATTATTTTAGTTGGAGTAATGGAGCAACAACAGAGGATCTTACCAATGTTGGTGCAGATACATATTCTGTCGATATTACAGATGCTGCAGGTTGTTCGGCTTTTGCCTGGGCACAGGTTCAGCAACCATCAGCTATTGTTTTCAATGAAACAGTAAATGATATCAATTGCAATGGAGATAATACCGGGTCTGTAGTATTGTCTGTGTCCGGAGGAACATCACCATACAGTTATAGTTGGTCAGGCGGTCAGACAACAAGTTCTCTAAGCTCATTAACTGCCAACACATATCAGGTTACAGTATCAGATGCCAATAGTTGCTCACAAACTGGTTCCTTTACTTTAAATGAACCAAGTCAGATTAATATCAGTTACACTGTGGATGGAGTAACTTGCTATGGAGATAATGACGGTGAAGTAAGTATTTCAGTATCAGGAGGAATCTCCGGATATTCTTATAACTGGTCAACAGGTGCAAGTTCACAGAATATTACAGCTTTGGATGGTGGAACATATTTTGTAACAGTTACAGATGGTAATTCATGCCAGGAAATACAGGGTGTTACAGTTTCTGAACCCGGATTATTATCGGGAAGTACCAATGTGGATAATGTTACATGTTATGGTGAATCTGATGGAAGCATCGATTTAACAGCAACAGGAGGAACACCTTCTTATTCATATGCATGGACAGGACCAAACGGGTACAATGGATCTCCTGCTGATGGCGACTTAAGTGCTCTGGAAGCGGGTTCTTATCAGGTGGTAATTACAGATAGTCATGGTTGTACAGGCAGTGTCTCTGCAACACTTAGTCAGCCTGCTCAGATAAGCATAACAACCAATGCAGTGAACTCTTCCTGTGGAAGTTCAGATGGATCCGTAAGCGTTGATAACGTTACAGGAGGCAGTGGATCTTATACATATAGTTGGTCTGCACCTGGTGGAACAGGAACAACTCTAGCAAACCTTAGCACAGGAACATATACAGTTACTGTTACGGATGCCAATGGTTGTATGAATACAGCAAATGCAAATGTCAGCAATACCAATGGACCAACAGTTAGTGTAAGCAATTCTTCTGATGTAACGTGTAATGGAGGAAGTAATGGAACAGCCAGTGTTACAGCAACAGGGGGTACATCGCCTTATTCATACATATGGTCTCCATCTGGAGGAACTGATGCTACAGCTTCAGGTTTATCTGCAGGAACATATTCTGTAATCGTTACAGATGATAATTCTTGTTCTGCTTCTGCATTTGTTGATATAATCGAACCTTCTGCGATTAATATTTCTATCAACGCTACAGATGTAGCTTGTAATGGAAATGAAGATGGGCAAATCCAAATGTCTGTTAATGGTGGAACGCAACCATATACTTATTCCTGGAATAGTGGGCAGACAAATGAGGATATCCAAAATCTTACCGGAGGAACTTATGAAGTAACAGTCACTGATAACAATTCTTGTACAGCAACAGCATCTGAAATTATTTCAGAACCCAATGCCCTTGCTTTGTCATTTAACATTGTTGATGCAAATTGTAATAAAAATGACGGAATGGCTAACGTAGTTCTTACAGGAGGACAAACACCATATTCGTATATATGGTCTTCCCCGGGAGGAACAACCCAGACTTTGGAAAATATTGGAGAAGGGACTTATACAGTTACAGTAACAGATGCAAATGGCTGTATCAATACAGGTGATGCCGTTGTGGATCAGACAGATGCAGCAACAGTTGTTTTAACAGTAAGTGATGTAAGCTGTTACGGAAATACAGATGGAGAAATTGCTACCAGTGTAAATGGAGGAACAAGCCCGTATACGTATAATTGGAGCAGTGGTGAAACCACAGCCAACTTGTCAAATATTTCTGGAGGAAGCTATACAGTAACGGTTACGGATGCTAATTCATGTGAAACAATAGAATCAGCTTCTGTTGAGGAATCAGCAGCTGTTGAATTGACTGCATCAACATCAGATGTAAGCTGTTATGGAGAGAACGATGGAGCTATTAATGTCAGTGTTTCAGGAGGAACGTATCCATATGATTATGAGTGGAATAATGGTTCCAGTATACAGGACCTTAATGATTTATCGGAGGGAACCTATGAAGTAACGGTATCTGACGCCAATGTTTGTACTGCTTCCTTATCGATTTATGTTAATGAACCGGGAGAGATTACTGTTTCTGTTGTTTCTGTGAATGTTTCTTGTAACGGAAATGCTGATGGCGCTGTCAATATTACTGTGTCAGGTGGAACACCAAGTTATGCATATCAATGGAGTAATGGAATTTCCACAGAGGATATAAGCAGTGTTGATGGTGGAAATTATTCCGTTACGATAACCGATGCAAGTGGCTGTACAACAACAGAAGATGCTATTGTTGATGAAGCTGCAGCTTTGATGACAAATGTTGTTGTTACATCAACCACTTCAACCGATGCATCAGATGGAAGTGTTGATCTTCAGATAGTAGGTGGCGTATCACCTTATACTTATCTCTGGTCAAATTTTGAAACAACAGAAGACCTGAATAATATATCCATGGAAACTTATTATGTAACCGTTGCAGATGCTGATGGTTGTTTAGCTGTTGACTCTGCAATAGTGCCGGGACCTGATTCTTTATTGGGGATATATAATCAAAGTATTGTACATGTATTATGTCATGGCGATTTAACAGGCGCTATTGATATAACAGCAGGTGGAGGTTTGGCTCCTTATTCTTTTGAGTGGTCAAACGGATCCAATGAAGAAGATTTGGAAAATATTGCTGCAGGTTCATATTCGGTAACCATAACAGATCAAAATGCGGTGGAGTATACCGAGTCCTTTACAATTCTGGAGCCTGATCAATTGGAAGTTACAGGAGTTGAGCTGATGAATCCGGGCTGTGACAAAGGAGAGGATGGTTACATTGCGGTCTCTGTATCTGGTGGTCAGGAACCAATAGACTATTTATGGGATACAGATCCGGAACAAACAGATTCAATTGTGGTTGATATTCCCGCAGGTACTTATTATTTAACAATTACTGATGCAAATGAATGTGTCTATGTGTTTGATACAAGTTTGGTTGCAGGTGAAGGTATTTGTCTTGAAATTCCAAATGTTTTTACACCTAACAATGACTCAAAAAATGACTTGTGGATTATCAAGGGTATTGAGCATTATCCTGAAGCAGAGGTTGCTATATTTAACAGATGGGGTGCCGAGATGTATCGCACAAGCAACTACGCACAAGAACCGTGGGATGGAACCTATAAGGGTAAAGAATTACCAATCAGTTCATATGTTTATATCATTAAATTGAACAGTGAAGGTTCTCCAGATCCTGAGCCTGGTGTTGTTTCAATAGTAAGATAAATTATTAAAGGCCGTCTCACAAGGACGGTCTTTTTTACTGACTTCTTTGTCGTATGGCTTCAAACAGGAATATTCCTGATGCCACTGAAACATTCAACGACTGAATATCGCCTGTTAATGGTATTTTACAATGCTCGTCTGCTGCTTTTAGTACTTTTGGACTTATCCCTTTATCTTCTGAGCCCATAATTAAAGCACTGGGAACTTTAAGGTTTGCTTCAAACAGAGTCTTTTCTGTTTTTTCTGATGCTGCAACAATCTGTATTCCCATATCTTTTAATAAAAAGACTGCATCCATAAGATCTGCTACCTTACAAACCGGAATTTTATGTAGGGCACCTGCAGATGTTTTTATTGCATCTGCATTAATTCGGGCTGAATTATTTTTTGGGACAACAATAGCAGTAGCTCCGGCACATTCAGCCGATCGTGCAATAGCTCCAAAATTTCGCACATCGGTAATTCCATCTAGTAATAAAAGCAAAGGAGTTGCTCCTTTTTCCAAATTTTCTTCAACAACTTCCTCAAGATTGAAAAAAGAAACTGGGGAAATATATGCAATCGCTCCCTGGTGATTTTTTTGATGAATGGAATTTAGTTTTTCCACCGGCACATACTGTACCTGGATATTTTGTTTTTTACTATATTTCCATAGTGTTCCTGAAAGCTCATTGTTCAGGTTCTGTTTTAAAAGAACTTTTTCAATGGTTTTCCCTGCTTCAATAGCTTCGATAATAGCCCTAAGGCCATAAATTGTATTCGGTTTAGATTCCTTTTTATTCATTATTGGGAGATTGAAAATACTCTCCCGTCACGCCATGCTTCAACTGCCTGATGCCAAATTGTAGCATATCCTTCGTTTCGGGTAAGTATATAATTATTATCGCTAAAAGGATTATCCATTTGATTAAAAACAAATGTCATACTTGAAATGGAAACATTGTCACCATATATCCATTGTTCAGAATTTTTTGACTTATAAATTGTGTTGGGTGGACCGAAAATCATGTAAATCATTCCTCTGTCAGTTTTCCATCCCTCTTTATGTGATGAAAAATATAGGTTTGCATATTTTGCCCTACTGTAATAAACTTTTATGAGTTCTCGGGCTCTGTTTGTATTTCCTGAACAACCTAACCAGAAATTATCTACAGCAAGTTTTTTTTCTGAATACATTTTGTAGTCCCTGTACTCTTTTTTCTGTGTTAAAAATTGTAAAGGTTCTAATAATTCTATAGGTGTTAGAAATTCAGGGTAATGTTCACGAAAATATAATAGGGTTAATCCTTTATTAGAGTTGGTGTCTTTTTGAATATGATAAATACCAGGTTTGGGTAAGCGAATTTCTATATATCCGTTATATCTGGATTGCCATGAACTATCAGGTAATATGTTGTTGGGTTTAACAGGTTTTATTGAAAATGGGGGAGGAGCTAATGGAAAGCGCTCGTCAAAATAGCTTATAAAGAGTTTGGTTATATTTTCATCCCGATATTTTATTTTTATGATTTCACTGGAATCAAAATAATTTCTGAAATATGGAATATCGTTTGTATTGCTTATAAGAAAATTCTGATTGTTGTAATTTGAAGTTTTGTCTATAAAAATATAGTTGGTATTTCTTGAATTTTTAACAACATCCCTGGCCTTTAATTCAACAATATATTTCTTTCCTTTTGAAGCATTAACTTCAATATAGTTCATTGCATGCGTTCCTTTTTTAGGCTTAATGATGTGAAAAACTGTTGAACCGCTGTCCGAAATATGATTGTTTTGATCATAATCATAAAGCTTGTAAGTTAGTTCAAATTTTGAAGAAGGAACATCAGCATCTATCTGCTTTGTAAATAGCAGCTCTTTCAATGGAACACTGAAGTATAATCTTGTAATTGTGTCTTTTGTGTGATAAACACTGTAATTGGGGTGCAGTTTTGAGCTGGAAGGCTTGTAAAGGAAAGCTACGTCTTTTCGGAGTACAGAGTTGTTATAAGAATAACATCCTGCTATAAGCAGTATGATTCCCAGAAAAATATATAACCTTCCCTTTAGTAACATATATACAAATGTAGCAAAAAGCTTTTCTTGTGGAAAGCAGTCTGTTGTATTATTCAAACTAACTGAACCAAAGAATCATAATATTTACTAAATTTGAATACAGGATTTTGAAATAAAGAATTAAATGAAATACGGAATATCAAACCTTAGTGTAATACCCGTTCGTAAAGAAGCAAGTGAAACCAGTGAAATGGTAACCCAAATTTTGTTTGGTGAGTGTTTTGAAATTCTTACAGAATCAAAATCTTGGGCGTCGGTAAGATTGGCTTATGATGGATAAGNATGTATCTTGATATAAATAAGGATTATTATCATAAGTGGCAAGAGGAAACGCATGTAAGTACAACTGATTTATTTAGTATAGTATATCAGGAAAATAGAGAGGCACCTGTTTTTATCCCTCCGGGAAGTACTTTACCCTTTGCAAACCGAAAGAAGAAAGAATTTATACTGGGAAAGGAAAAGTATAATTTTTATGGTGATCTACCCGAATTCAACTCTTCAAAATTGCGTAGTCATATTGTTGAAATAGCAAAAAATTACCTGAATTCTCCTTATTTATGGGGAGGGAAAAGCCCATATGGAATTGACTGTTCTGGTTTTACGCAAGTGCTGTATAAGATTTGTAATATAAAAATACCGAGAGATGCCAGTCAGCAGGTAAATCTTGGTAAAACACTGAACTTTATTAACGAAGCACAGGCAGGAGATCTGGCTTTTTTTGACAATGATGAGGGATCGATTACGCATGTGGGAATGTATTTAGGAGACGGAAAAATTATCCATGCTAGTGGAAAAGTTAGAATTGATACACTGGATCATCAGGGTATATATAATCTGGATACAAGAAGATATTCTCATAAATTGAGGGTAATACAAAGTATTATCATTGCCGAATAGAATCAAAAAATATAAAAATTGAAGGGATAGCTATGATTGTAGTTAGTACTGAAAATATACCAGGAAAGGATATCGGCGAAGCTCTAGGTATTGTTCGTGGAAGTACAGTTAGGTCAAGGAATATCGGTAGAGATATTTTTGCCGGATTGAAAAATATTGTTGGTGGCGAGATAGAAGAATACACCAAATTACTTGCTGATTCAAGAGAGCAAGCAATGCAGAGAATGGTTCAGGACGCTGAAAAGCTGGGTGCCGATGCTGTGGTTAATGTACGTTTTACAACATCTGCAGTGCAGCAGGGTTCAGCAGAAATTCTTGCTTATGGTACTGCTGTAAAATTGAAATAAGGAAAGATGAATGAATCCATCTTAGGATTGCTGTTTGTTGTTGTATTTGTAGTTCCCATCTTTATTGGTTTTACTGTTGTCTTGATTTTATTGATCGTTAGGCGCGTAAAAAAGAGTAGGGAAGAAACTTTTGAACAGAGAAATAACTAGAATGACTTTTGTGTATAGATATCCGCGACCGATGCTTACTGTGGATGCTATTGTTTTACTTGAGGAAAGCAATCAAACACCCAAAGTATTACTGATAAAAAGAAGGAATGATCCGTATAAAGGATATTGGGCCTTTCCCGGCGGCTTTGTAGATATGGATGAAACTGCTGAACATGCAGCAAGCAGAGAGCTGGAGGAAGAAACAGGCTTGTCAGGCATAAACCTAAAGCAGTTTTATACAGCCAGCAAGGTAGACAGAGATCCCCGGGGTAGGAATATAAGTGTGATATTCTATGGGTTTACAGACAAGGAAAATTCAAAAATTGAAGCTGCTGACGATGCATTGAAAGCAGAATGGGTAAGTATAAAAAAACTTCCAGCACTTGGATTTGATCATTCCGAAATACTGGAAGCTTTCCTAAAAAGGTATAAAGAGTTTAAATAATCATTCCTGCAGCTACAGTTTCGTTTGTTGATTCGTCAATAAGAACCAGACTTCCTGTCTCCCTGTTTCTTGTATAAGGATCGAAGTATAGAGATTTGGTTGTTCTGATTGATATTCTACATATGTCATTCATTTTCACCACTTTATCATCATAGTCTTTTTCAAGTGAGTTCACATCAATCTTATATTCAATGTCTTTAATCATACAACGAACATCATTTGTTGTATGTTTGACTGCATATTTTCCACGTATTTGTAACGGTCTTTCATTAAACCAGCATACCATCAAATCAATATCCTGTTCGATTTTTGGCGTATCATTTTTCTTGATGATGATGTCTCCTCGGCTTATATCAATATCATCTTCAAGTGTAATGGTTACGGATTGTGGAGGAAAGGCTTGTTTAAGTGCTTTGTCGCCAAAGTGAATACCTTTAACTTTTGATGTAAATCCTGAGGGATAAACCTTAACTTCATCTCCTGTTTTGAACACACCGCTGGATATTCTTCCTGCGTATCCTCTGAAATCGTGGTATTTATCAGATTGGGGACGAACAACATACTGTACCGGAAATCTGGCATCCAGAAAATTATTATCACCTCCAATATGAAGATTTTCTAACAGGTACATAAGAGTTGGGCCTTCGTACCAAGGGGTGTTTTTAGATTTATCAACTACATTATCGCCAAGTTTGGCACTGATGGGTAAAAATCGTATGTCTTTGATGGCCAGCTTTGGAGCAAACTTAGAAAATTCTTTTTTAATCTCTTCGTAACGTTCCTGCTTGAATTCAACCAAGTCCATTTTGTTTATACAAATAATCAAGTGAGGGATTTGTAAAAGCGAAGCAATAAATGAATGCCTTTTGGTTTGCTCAATAACTCCATTTCGTGCATCGATAAGGATTAGGGCTGCGTTGGCAGTTGATGCACCTGTTACCATATTTCTTGTATATTGAACATGACCAGGAGTGTCTGCGATAATAAATTTACGCTTGGGAGTTGCAAAATACCTGTATGCAACATCAATTGTAATTCCCTGTTCTCTTTCTGCTTTAAGACCATCAGTTAGAAGAGCCAGATTTACTTCTTCTTCTCCTTTGCCAACACTTGCGCGTTCAATGGCTTCCATCTGATCTTCGAAAATGGCTTTGCTATCATACAAAAGTCTTCCAATCAGTGTGCTTTTACCATCATCAACGCTTCCTGCAGTTGTAAACCGCAGCAATTCCATATTGAGATATCCTTTTTCTATTTCTTTATATGCGTTTTCCATTTTCGATTGATTTTTAGAAATATCCTTCTTTTTTTCTGTCTTCCATTGCTGATTCAGACCTCTTATCATCTGCTCTTCCACCTCTTTCAGTAACTCTGGTTGCAGCAACTTCAATAATGATATCTTCAAGAGTATTGGCCTTTGACAATGTTAAGCCTGTGCAGGTGATATCTCCAATGGTCCGGCATCTTACATCTTTCAACTCTGTTTTTTCGCTGGATTTTAATTCCATAAAATCTGCTTTGGCCAGCCAAACACCATCTCTGTTAAATACTTCTCTTTTGTGTGTAAAATAGAGTGATGGGATTGGAATTTTTTCCATGTAAATGTACTGCCATACATCCATTTCTGTCCAGTTACTGATGGGGAATACCCTGAAATGTTCACCCATCTTCTTTTTTCCATTGAAGATATTCCACAATTCAGGTCTTTGATTTTTTGGATCCCACTGACCGAATTCATCCCGGTGTGAAAAGAAGCGTTCTTTTGCCCTTGCTTTTTCTTCATCTCTTCTTCCTCCACCCATGGCAGCATCAAATTTGTGTTCTTCGATGGTGTCAAGCAAAGTAGTGGTTTGTGCCATATTTCTACTGGCATTTACGCCTGTTTCTTCAACAACTTTTCCCTTGTCAATAGATTCCTGTACATAGCCCACGATCAGTTTCGTTCCTGTGGATTCCATTAAGTTGTCCCTGTAATCAAGTGTTTCCTGGAAATTATGTCCTGTGTCAATATGCAATAATGGGAAAGGAACTTTTGCAGGCCAGAAAGCTTTTCGGGCAAGGTAAAACATAACGATAGAATCTTTTCCTCCGGAAAAGAGCATCGTTGGTCTTTCAAACTGAGCTGCTACCTCACGAATTACATAAATCGATTCTGCTTCCAGCTCTCTCAGGTGATTTATTATGTACTTATCCATAGTCATTTTTTCCCTTTCAGCTAATAATTTACAAAAATAGGGTTTCTAAATTAAAATCGGGGTGATTTAGCCCATAAAATCCCTTATTTTTCAGTATATGTGATTAACGGTATTACATATTTTGCCAGAATTTCAGTTGCCTCTTCCGGAGTGTCTTTTTCAGTGCTAATTGTAAGGTCCGGATTTTCAGGTTCAATATAGGCTTGATCGATTCCTGTGAAATTTTTTATGATTCCTGCTCTTGCTTTCTTATACAAGCCTTTAACATCCCGTTCTTCACATATTGCAAGAGGTGTATTTACCCAGATAAGTATGAAGTTGTCATCACCAATAATTTCTTTTGCCATTTGACGAGATTCTATGGTTGGGCTAATCAAACAGTTTATGGTAATGATGCCACAGTTCAAAAACAATTTGGATACTTCTGCAATTCTCCTGATGTTTTCTTTTCGATCTTCTTCGGTGAAAGCTAAGTTGTTAGAAATCCCTGTTCGTATATTATCCCCATCAAGTACTTGTGTTACAAAGCCATTTTTACTTAGAATGTCTTCTAAACCGGTTGCAATGGTGGTTTTTCCAGAACCTGAAAGTCCTGTAATCCAGATTACTTTTGATTTTTGCTGAAGCAATTTTTCTTTGTCTTCACGGGTTTTAATCCTGTCGAAGACGGGATAAATGTTATTCTCACTCATTGTTAATTAATTTATAAGCATCATTGTTCTCTTTTTCAATTGCAGGTCTGCCCGATTCCATCCATTCAGGAGTCGATTGATCTTTCAGGTAATGATCGAAAAACTGCATCATTCTGATAGATAAATCCACTCGATTTGGTCTTTTCATTAAGTTGTGTTCTTCATTTTCATAGCTTAGCATCCAAACTTTTTTATCAAGTCGTCTCAAAGCCATGTACAACTCTATTCCCTGGTACCAGGGTACTGCACCATCATGATCATTGTGCATGATAAGCAATGGAGTAGTAATTTTATCTGCATAAAATACAGGAGAATTTTTTAAATAAAGGTCGGGGTTTTCCCATAAAGTTACTCCAAGTCTGCTTTGACCTTTTTCATATTGAAACATTCTGCTTAAACCGCTTCCCCAGCGAATCCCACCGTAAGCACTGGTCATATTACTTACAGGAGCTCCTGCTTCCGCAGCCGCATATATATCTGTTCTTGTAACTAAATATGCAACCTGATAGCCGCCCCAGCTTTGTCCCTGTATACCGATTTTATTTTTGTTAACATATCCTTTTTCAAGCATGTGATTTGTGCCACTGATAATGCAATCATATGCATCCTGTCCGGGTTGACCAGTAGTATAATAAATATCTGGAATAAAAACTATATAGTCGTTGCTTACATACAAAGGGAAATTGATTACTGAAGCACTGGGTCTGGGTGTATAATGACGATGGATCCTGTCGCTGTATTTTTCATAAAAATATACAATCATAGGATACTTTTTGTCAGGGTTGAAGTTTTCAGGTTTATATATAAGTCCTGATATTTTCTTTCCATTGGCATTTTCCCATTCAGTTTTTTCAACACTACCCCATAAGTATTTTTCCATTTGAGGATTTGCATTGGAAATTTGTATGCTTTGAGCGAAAGTACTATCGGTAAATAGCAAATCGGGATAGGTATTGTAGTTTTGTTTTGTGTAGATGTATTTTTCTGCTTTTTTTGCTTTTTTGGGACGTGAAAACATAAACGGACCCTTTACCAGCCAGACAACAGAATCATTTGCAAGCCTTGCAAAACCATCGTCTTTGTTTTGTTTGTTGAAACCGGAAAGCAAGACATCTTTTGTATCAATATAGGGATTATCTCTGTCGGTTTTTATATAGCGAAAAATAGTAGAGTCTTTTCTACCTAATCCTTTTGTTATATTGATGGGCTTCTCGTTATTATCAGGATAGAACTGCCAGATATCATATCTGTCATAAATCCAGATACAGGAATCTTCAGGTAGCCAGCCAGCCAGTCCATAAGGATTTGGATCACTTGGTGTGTCGTCATCTTCATTATAAAAGTGGACATTTAATTTTTCAGTTAGATTAACTGTATCAAGTGTTTGTGTATTTTTACTATACCATGTATCTTCCTTTGCGTTGAACCAGAGTACATATCTTCCACCAGGAGATATATTGATTGCATCTTTTAGGTTTTCCAGAAATAGCTTTTTTTCTCCTGTTACAAGGTTGATAATATATGCATCTCTGGACGGAGGAAAGTTCCATGTATTTTCCTTGTAATACTTTAACACATCAAACCCAAGAGCCATATTTGAATTTCCTTTGTTGGGTATTTTTGTATCTGTAATTATTGTATCTTCAATTTGAAATACTTTTTCTGATTCCAAATGGTAAACAGCTGTATAAGTTCTTTTCTTTTCTTCTTTCAATTCTTTTAATTGTTGAGGCTGAATTTTAGGATCATCATAATGCCAAATGTTTACTTTGTATTTTTCCTCTTCAAGTAGACTGTCTTCTTCCGGAATTTCTTTTTTGGGACAAGTTCCAAAGTATAGTTTTTCATTATTTTCAGAAAACCACAACTTACCGTTATCAGAAGGAGCCCAATCCTTAGGGAGAGATGATGAAAGTGTGTCTGCAATTAATTTTGGTTTCTTGCTATTATTGTTCCATATGTATAGTTCGTAATTTTTTTCATCTAAAGTGTCATTGGAGAAAAGAAAAGCACAATACTTACCTTCTGAATCTAAAACAGGTTTTTTTATGGTTCCTTGTTCATGTATAATGGTATCTGTTTTTTGATTTTCTGAATTGAAAAATAATAGCGTAGATTTTAATAAGCTGTCTTTTTCTTCTTCAAGAATTACAAAGTTGTTTGCCTTTTTAGCATTTATGCATTTGCTGACATTCGATAGTTCTAACTTTTCATTTGTTATGGGGTTAATTAATAAGAGTTTAGTTCCTTGTGGTTTAGTCTTATCAGACTCTTTTTTATCAGACTCCTTTTTCTTTTTCTTCTTCTTTTTCTTTTTCTTTTTCTTTCCTTTTTCGTCTGATTCATTTTTTTCTTTCTTTTCTTTCTTCTCTTTTTCAAAATGAATAGCCAACCATTCAGCATTTTCTTTCGGGAAGATATACGATTTTATATTGCTGAATTTTATAACACTATCGTTCCCATTTGTGAACCAGATGAACAACGAATCTTTGGGAAGATCTTTTTTCTTTTTCTTATC
>PKSZ01000579.1 GCA_002869425.1 Marinilabiliales bacterium | reverse complement strand
TTACAACCAATATGTTGTCCTTTGGCTTGTGAACATTTTGTAAAATACATTGTATTGAACTTTCCATTCAAAGATGGTGTACCTTCACTCACTTCGGTATTTAATTCTTCTCCAGCAATGGGTGCCGGAGCAGACCATTTGCCTTTTCTGTCTTTGGTTGTTTCAAATATATCCGGAGGTGCTTCACCGGTTACTTTATGCGTATTATTTCCTGATGCTCCTTCACGGGTAGAAGAAAAATACAGGATTGAATAATCCTTTTTACCAAAAGCTGGAGAATAATCACTTTGTTGTGAATTAAAAAACGCCTTATTGTTCACCTTATATCTTGTTGGCTTTTCCTTCCATTTTGCAACCAGTTTACACGACTCCACACCATTTTTTCCTCTTTCATCATCCGGTACCAGCTTCCTGTACTTTTCATACTGAATCAGCGCCTCATCATACTTCTCATTCATCTTCATTGCATCGGCATAATAAAGTACTGTAATAGGATTTGGATACTTCACGCTTATGGCCTTTTTAAACCAAAGCTCAGCCTCCTTAGGTTTTCCTAAATGCTTATAACACAATGCCGTTTTGAATATAATCTCAGCCTTCGTAACCTTGTCTCCCACTTTTGCATAAGCTTCCTTGTACAATTCAATCGCTTCTGCATACTCATCATACTGAAAAGCCTCATCTGCTTTGGTTAACTCCTTTGGATCTTTTTGAGCATAACCAGAAGCCATAATCCCTAATAAAAGTAGCAATGTTGCAACGATTCTTATGTTTTTCATAATGATTATGAATTATATTTGTCCTTAATCCGTAAAAATAGATATTTTTCGGAGAATAAAAAATTGTTGGCTTTTAAATATGAGCTGAAAGTCAAACTTATAAAAGGCTACAATTGTTAAATGCATCTAATTTACAAACAAGAGTTCGCGATATTTTGGCATGGGCCATAGTCTGTCATCTACAATGAGTTCCAGCTTATCGATATGCCTGCGAATTTGGTCAAGACATGGTTGAACATTTTTTAGATACAACCCGGCTTTTTCTTCAACAGACTGTTCTGCGTTTGCCTTTTTCCTTTCTTCTCTCATCTCGTCTACTTTGGTTCGTATAAGAAATAGATGCTCACTAATCTTCTTTATGGTTTGAAGCTGAAATCCCCCTACATCATAGAACTCATTATTGGGTATTAACCCTTGCAAACCCTTCACATTCTCGATCAATACATTTTGATAGTTAATGGCTGTTGGAATTATATGATTCACGGCAATATCACCAAGAACACGTGCTTCAATCTGTATTTTCTTAACATAGTTTTCAAGACGAATCTCATACCTCGCTTCCAACTCCCTTTCAGATAGAACTCCTTGTTTACCAAACAATTCTTTTGTTGATTTACTAAGAAATGCAACAAGTGCCTCAGGCACATTTGTAATATTGGTTAATCCCCGTTTTTCTGCTTCAGTTTTCCATCCATCACCATAACCATTCCCTTCAAACAAAACGGGTATTGAATCTACTGCAAATTTTCTAATTACTTGCAATATAGCCTCATCCCTCTTTACATTTTTCTGAACAAGCTTTTCTACTTCGTTACCAAAGCACATCAACTGTTCTGTAACTGCACTTACAAGAGAAATCATGGGCGATGCACAATTGGCTGATGATCCCACAGCCCGAAATTCAAAACGATTTCCTGTAAATGCAAATGGAGATGTTCTGTTTCGATCGGTATTATCCAATAATATTTCTGGTATTTTACCAATATCCAGTTTCAATTCTGCCTTTTCATCCGGACTCATTTTTTTACTGGAAATTCTTTTCTCCAAATCTTCTAAAACATGAGTAAGATGCTTTCCAAGGAATACAGATATTATCGATGGAGGTGCTTCATTGGCACCAAGCCTATGACGATTTCCTGGTAAAGCAATGCTGGCTCTCAATAAATCTGCATGTTTGTGTACAGCCCTAATTGTACTAACCAGAAAAGCCAAAAACTGAGTATTGCTTTTAGGGGTTTTACCCGGAGCCAAAAGATTAACTCCTGTATTTGTCATCATTGACCAATTGTTATGCTTCCCGGAACCATTGATTCCAGCATATGGTTTCTCATGCAACAAAACCCTAAATTTGTGTTTAATAGCCACCCGTTCCATCACATCCATCAACAACTGATTATGATCCACAGCCAGGTTGGCCTCTTCAAATACGGGAGCACACTCAAACTGATTGGGTGCAACTTCATTATGCCTTGTTTTAACAGGAATTCCTAAACGAAGTGCCTCTATTTCGAAATCACGCATGAAAGCAGCAACGCGTGATGGTATACTACCAAAATAATTGTCCTCCAATTGCTGATCCTTTGCAGAAGCATGCCCCATTAAGGTTCTACCCGTTAGTACAAGATCAGGCCTTGCCTGGTATAAGGCTTCATCCACAAGAAAATATTCCTGCTCCCATCCCAATGTTGATATAACTTTATTGACATTTTTATCGAAATATTGACAAATATTTACGGCAGCCTTATCCAAAGCATTTAATGATTTTAGCAACGGAGTTTTGTAATCCAAAGCTTCTCCTGTGTATGAAACAAAGATAGTAGGGATACAAAGTGTATGATCTATTACAAAAGCTGGAGAAGATGGATCCCATGCAGTATAGCCCCTTGCTTCAAAAGTATTTCTGATTCCTCCATTTGGAAAACTGGATGCATCCGGCTCTTGCTGTACTAAAAGGCTTCCACTGAAATTTTCAATGATTTCGCCATCCTCGGTTAGATCAAAAAACGCATCATGCTTTTCGGCTGTATTACCATTCAATGGATGAAACCAATGAGTATAATGAGTAGCACCACGCTCTATAGCCCATGCCTTCATACCGGAAGCTATTTGATTGGCTATCCTCCTATCTATTTTTGAGCCGGTTTCTATTGCATCAATAACATGAATAAAGGCCTCTTTTGATAAATATTCCTGCATCTTTCTTCTGGTAAAAACATTTTCACCAAAATAATCTGATGCTTTGACAGATGGCAATGAAACTTCTAACGGTTTTCTTGTTAATACCTCCCTTAGGGCATGAAATCTTACACTTTCCATTTCTGTTTTTCAACAAAAGTATAAATAGTTTTAACACACCCCCTATTTTTCACAGGCAGTATTGAAATATTTTGTCATATTTTTATCAACACCCACCTATTCAGGGGGGGGTAACTAGATCAAGACTGATAATTTCTCCATTTTTCAATAGCCAGAACCATATCCTGAGGTAATTCGCTATCAAAATGTAACCGTTTTTTGGTTATAGGATGCGCAAATCCCAGAGATTTCGCATGTAAAGCCTGCCTGGGAAGAAGTTTAAAGCAGTTTTGAACAAATTGTTTATACTTTGTAAAAGTTGTTCCTTTCAATATTTTGTCTCCACCGTATGTTTCGTCATTGAAAAGAGGATGCCCAATATTTGCAAAGTGAACCCTTATCTGATGGGTTCTACCCGTTTCAAGCTTACACTCTACAAAACTGAGATAATGCAAACGCTCCAGCACTTTATAATGCGTAACAGCTTGTTTTCCAATTTCAGGATCCTTAAAAATAGCCATCTTGGTGCGATCCCTGACATCCCGACCAATATTTCCTGTTATAGTACCTTCATCACTTTTTATTACTCCCCAAACCAATGCATTATATTTTCGATCGGTTGTGCGTTCAAAGAACTGTCTTGCCAGAAAATGCATTGCAAACTCTGTTTTTGCAACTACCATTAAACCAGAAGTATCCTTATCAATACGATGAACAAGCCCAGGTCTTATCTCTCCTGTTTTAAACAATGGACTATCCTTCAAGTGAAAAGTTAACGCATTGACCAAAGTACCGTGATAATTCCCAACACCCGGATGGACAACCAAACCTGGTTGTTTATTTACCACCAGTAACTGATTGTCTTCATACACAATGTCCAGCGGTATATTCTCAGGAATAATCTCAATCTCCCTTTTGGGATCTGGCATTACAACAGAAATAACATCGCCGGGCTTTACTTTGTAATTGGATTTAACAGATACGGAATTCACCAAAATGTTACCTACGGCAGCTGCTGCCTGAATTTTGCTTCGCGAAATATTATCAATTCGATTTGAAAGGAATTTGTCAATTCGCAACAAAGACTGACCACCATCCACAACAAAACGATGATGCTCATACATTTCTCCCTGCTCACTTTGAAAGGCTTCTTCCTGTATCATTAGGGCTGAACAATAAATCTGGAAGTGTAAACATTTCTGCTTTCGGTAACCACTTGTACAACATACACTCCTGCTGGTAAAACAGAAACATCCAGTAACGTTTCATTTTTGGCTGTCAAACACAACTTTCCATACAAATCGTATACAGAAAGCAATTCTATATCCTCATTACCTGCAGAAACATTGATTTGATCCGATGCCGGATTTGGATATAAAACCAGATTATTCTTCGGGATTGCACTAGCATGAACAGAGGCAACAAAATCTTGTCCAAATACCGGTCTTATCATTAAAACACCCTCCATTGATGAAGGATACCAGCTTCCTGAATATGTATAAAAAATCCTGTCAGGCCGAACAATATTCTTATCAAATCCAATATTCAACATATCCGTAGTAAAAATCTTTTTCCACCCAACAAACACAGATGTATCGCTAATGTATATATATTCATTCGTTCCACTGCTCACCAGATATGAACTATCAACGATTGTAAGGCTATCTAAAATTAGTTCATAATAATTGAATTTATTCATTCCGCCAGAAAACTCAGCGCTGGCTCCTTCACGCTGATATATAATGTCTCCGGGAAAACCATTATCATTCTTCCAAATGGTTAGATAGAAATACTTTTCATTGGCACCTGTTAAGGTATTGTTAAAATACATTTGTACACCTCTGAGAGTATCCGGTTTATAAATTCTGTACTTCTGCGCTACATTTGAATTTTCAGTTCCTGCACCAAGCAAACCATAACCCGCTTCTGCCGTACCATCATCATAAGCATAATAATTATAAAACTTCTGATGATATTCAGATGTATCATTTTGGCGTTTATACTCAGGAATTCCCTCATATTGGAGTGTATAATAACTCTTCATCTCAAACAAGGCGGAATCGCCTCCATAATCGGTATTCAGGAGTCCTGAAATATAAATATCACCAATGGTTTCAATCCAATATGGGAATATATCAAATGAGCCCAAAGGTCTGCCATAACTAAAAAGTCCAGCATCTCGGTTCACCAGATCGTAGAATCTATCGTAATGAATTGTATCCTGTGAGTAATTCTTAAAAGGAACAGAAAAAATATTTTTAGCTTCAGAATCATCATAGCGAAAGTGCGGCCATGGCATTGATTGATAATTTTTCATCGTAGACCTCAAAGGTTCAATAATGGCTACATCATTCATTGTAGTATCAAAAACCGAGCGATTACAATTTAAGTAAACAACATCTATATTCCAATGATCATTATTACTGTTTATGCTTGGTGATGTATTGTCTGAAAGGCTGGCATAATTTTTAAACCTGAATTGAAACCCTTCACCAAAATACATTGAATCCACCAGCGGAATCAATTCATACTTAAAATCTGTTATCGCCGATCCTGTTTTACTCCAGGTCCAGTGCCATAAAGAATCCAGGGGTGAATAAAACTCCAACACTAAAGAATCTCTTGATTCCGGACTAAATCCCATACCTTGCGGCTGATAATAAAAACTAAAAAAGATACTATCGGCAGGTGAATAGTCCACCAAAATTGAATCACCAAGCCCAATGTATTCATCATTCAATTCATTGTGATAAAACAAATCATTTGTGTTTAAAATTGTGTCTGTCCCATCTAATAGATAAAGAGAATCGTTTGCACCTATCTGTATAACAGAGTCTACACAATTGTAATACACATTATCGCCCAGCCAAAACAAGCCGTTAGAAGCATACACATAAACAGTATCCAATACTTTTGTATACAGTGAATCAGATGGGAAAAGAAGTGTATTGGGAACATAATGATCCTTCAGGTTAATTGCCTTGGATGTAAGAATATCTGCCAGAAACTGATTTTGCGAAGCATTGTCATGAATTGTTCCGGTTTCATCAATTGCATCAAATGTAGCAACACCAATTGTAGGAGGTTCTACACCATAATCATAATTGATAAAAACCTGGTTATCTAACCATAGATCTTCATTTGGATAGACACATGCTTTGGCAAAATCATCATAAAAAGGCAGTGCTATTAACGAAGATGTACTCCTATTACCATAGGTTTTACTCTTTTCTTCAACCTGATTGTTATGCTCAATGCCAACCAAAACTTCCTGTGCAGAAGCAAATTTACCACCTAACAAAACAAAGAACAGACTTATAATTGATATTCTCATTCTACATTATTTTCAACATTGACGGAATCAGGTATTTGAACTTTAGAAGAATCCGTTGTTAACCATATATCTACATATGATCCCAGACTTACTTCAATTTTCTCTGAATGACGAGGTTTTTGTTGCCAAATTGTTGCTGACATAGTATCTTCCAGGCTTTCAACCTCTCCGTCAAATTCTAAAATTCCAATATTAAAACCAACTTCTGTAATTTTTTTCTCTGCTTCCTGCAAAGAAAGACCAATTACAGATGGCACAATACTCTTTTCATTTGTTTGCTTACCAACTACTAAGTCGATTTCTGACTATTTTTCAACCATTTCTCCCGGTTCCAGCTGATTTCCTTTATATTTCTGTTCCAGCACGTAGTTGGTAGCAAAATCAGGAACATACTCAAGATTTCCTATCTTCAATCCATACGTTTCTAACAAAGCTGTAGCCTGCCGTAAACTCACACCAACTACCTTAGGCATATTCACCCTTTCAGCACATGTAGCATTGACTGTGAGAAAAATCCTGCGATTTTCTTTCACCTTGAAATCAACTCCCGGACTTTGATCCACAACAGTTCCTTTTTCAGCCGTATTGCTGTATACAGAATCAATTACTTCATATCTCAAATGATGCTTTTTACAGGTTTGCTCAACTTCTTTCATTGACATCCCTGTAAAATCTGGTACGGACAAGGCTTCACCATGATTGGTGTAAGAATCAATTGCATAGAGGACTCCAAGAATTATTAAAAAAAGGACCACAACTGCTATTGATCCGTGAATAGCCAAAACTTTCAGAAATCGAAGTAAATTTTTCAATGCTGTACTTTTAAGCAATTTAACATTAGTAACGCAACAACAAAGATAAAATTATATGTTGATTTCATAAAAGTAATTTTAGCAAGAAACAGCCACAAAACAACAATCTATAAAATATTTAACTTACAACTCGTTGTACAATGAATCTCTCTCTACAGCTTTCTTTCCCATACGTTGAAGTTCTGAAACAATTTCACTAACAGACAACACGGGGTTTTGCTCCTCGGAACCTGCCATTGAATAAATTCTTGTTGAATCTTCTATAGTACCATCCATATCATTGGCTCCAAATGAAAGCATCAAATAAGCAGTTTCCTTTCCATACATTGGCCAATAAGCCTTAAGATTTGGGATATTATCCAGAAACAACCTACAAAATGCCATCATTCTCAAATCTTCTATCAAGGACAACTCTTTCAAATGACTTAAAAAGTTATCCTTATGCTTATATTTCAATGGAATAAAAGCATTAAACCCACCCGTTTCATCCTGCAAATTTCTAATTTTATCCAAGTGTTGAATTCTGTGTTCTACATTCTCAACATGACCATACAAAATTGTTGCATTGGATGGTATCGCATTCAAATGTGCATGCTTATGAACCTTCAACCATGTTTTTGAATTTGCCTTTCTTCCACATAAAGTTTCACGAATTGTATCGTTAAATATTTCTGCACCACCACCAGGAATTGAATTTAAACCCGCCTTCTTTAAAATACTTAACCCTTCATTTATTTCTACGCCCGCCTTGGAAGACATAAATTCAATTTCAACAGCAGTAAAAGCTTTGACATGAATATCAGGCCGTAAACCCTTAATTTTTGCTAAGAAATCGGCATAATAAAAAACATCACGCTCCGGATGAACGCCACCAACAATATGTACTTCTGTTGCCGATGCATTTTGCTTTACCTTTTCAAGCATATCTTCAATTGATAAATCCCAACTGCCCTGTTGTCCTTCTTTGCGTGAATAACTACAAAAACTACAATCGTAAACACAAATGTTTGTGGGCTCTAAATGAAAATTCCTATTATAATAAACCTTATTATTATGTATCTTTTGGGTAATATAATCAGCAACAGCACCTAAAACAGATAAAGGGGTTTTTGTATAAATATCAAAAGCATCAATCAGACTAATTCGTTTTCCTTGTATTCTATCCAGTAAAACCTGCCTGCTCTCTTTTTTTAGCGTTGTTTCTCTTATGATCTGTTCAATCATTTTTCTGAATTTTAACACAAAGGTAGCCAAATAATCAGATAGCTTTTTGTAATCAATTATAGTTTCTGCGATATTTGTATTGAAAACAAAGAAAAATGATCAAAGGCTTTTATAAACAAGTACAACAGCAACCTGAAGCTCCTGCTGTTTACATACACAACCGTTTTTTTTCATACAAGACTGTATGGA
>PKSZ01000357.1 GCA_002869425.1 Marinilabiliales bacterium | reverse complement strand
AATTTATCATTAAACGGGTAAACAATTCATTGGTTTTACCTTTGTATTTAAGCAATAAACTGATTTTCTCATCAAGGTATTGATATTTTGATTTTTGAATTGGTATTAACTTTTGTTCTTCTGAATTATCAAGCATAAAAAGTGCATATGCAGATGTGAGTTTTGATAAGAAATCTATATCCTGTTCTGTTAATGCATTGTTGGTATCGAAAGACAAATATTTAATTCCTGCGATTTCAGTGCTTTTTATGTTTTGAACTGCCACTGAAAATCGTTTTGATGCAGTACTTAATTCTATTATTGATAGTTTAATGGAACTGTTGAAATATACCCTGTTATGTCCGGGATTAAGAAGTATTAGATATTTCATTTTTATGGCTTTGGTTGAATCAACTTATGGATTATTTTGGTTCTGGTTTTTGATTTTTTCACGACAATATAACGGTTAGTATAAACTTTTAGGATTTAGTATTTTTGCTTCGCATAGTATTGTTATTGAGTGTGTTGTGGTGTTGTAATTAGCATTGTATTCCTTGATGATGCTTGCTGAAAAATGCTTACTTTCTGTTCTGTCTAATTAATTTTTATTATCATCGAGACTTTTTATTGTTGCTTTTTGACCCACTTCAATCAGCTCCTTAGCTTTGTAAAAATCAAACATTCTACACATATCACGTGGTGTTTCTATTAAAATATCGGGAGGATAAATTTCGAGAGAAAACTTTACCAATTCGTCTCTCATTATTTCTAGCGAATCATTCATAATATCGAAATAGCCTAAGGGGATTTTCTTATCATTTGGAAATAGTTTTGATAAGCCATTATTGAATTTTTTTAACAGGTCTTTATAAAATGATTCCTTCTCTTCAATTTTCTCTTTCTTTTTCTCGTTTTCAGGTAGAGGAATATTGGCATTAACATTTACAGCCACTAAAATATCCTTATTCTTTCTTATTGCATGGTTGATAGGAAGATTATTAATAACCCCACCATCAACAAGAATTGACTTTCCTCTTTTTACAGGTGTTAAGATATTGGGAATTGATACAGAAGCCCGAATAGCTTTTAATAGATCACCTTTGGTAAATACAACTTCTTTTCTATTGGTTAAGTCTGTAGCAATAGCTTGATAATTAATGTTTAAATCCTGAATTTTTACATCCGGGATGAATTCATTTAATTCATTAAAAACTTTATCTCCTTTAATAAACCCCTTATTCAATAAGGTAAAATCCATTAATTTAAAAACATCAATTTTGTCAAGATTTAGTAACCATTTCTTAAATTCGCTCAATTTTCCTGCAGCATAAATACCTCCAACCAAAGCGCCCATAGAAGTTCCTGCTATGGAATGGATGTTAAATCCTCGTTTTTCTAGTTCCTCAATAACTCCTATATGAGCAACTCCTCGTGCACCACCGCCTGACAATACTAATGATACGTTTTTCATTTTCTGTTAATTTTTCTTTTAAATGCTTTATGACTGTTTTCCCTTGTTAAATAGTTAAAAGGTTCAAAAGCCAAATTTTAATTATATCCTAAATACTTCTTTTATACAAATCAGGATGATTGGATACTTATTCTTTTTCATCGTTAATTTCAGTTTAGTTTGTCTTTATTTGTATATGAGAAGTTGTGATAAATGCAGAGCAATAGCAATATATACTTTTTGTAAAGGTGTATAAACCTTTTTTATGCAATATTGTGCACAAAATCTGTTGATCAAAATAATGTACATTAATATTAATCATTATAACAAAAATAGCGATTTAGCTGAAATTCTCAATTAAAATTTTGAGAGATAAGAGTAAATTCCAGGCTGTAAATTTTTATAGTAGATACCTTATTTCAAGAATTCTGCTTATTTACTGAATCATCAATAGGGGGTATGTACTTGTTTGATGAACCAGTGGGTATCTATTCAATTATTCAATGCTGAGTAGTTATTTTATATTTAATAATCTCTTCCCAGGACATCCAGTGGATGCTATCAGAAGGAGCTGCCTCGAGCGTAAACCAATAGAATGCAGAATCTATGTCTATTTTCTTATAATAATTTAAAAACAGCATATGTTCTTCTGAATCTTTGGGTATAGATCTGCCTTCAGCTTTTCTACTGCACCAGGAATGAACTCCAAATTTGGCATTCTTTTCTACTATTCGATTTTTTCCGGCTAAAAACAAATCAACAGCACCGGAAGCTATTTCTGAACTATCTGTTGCTTTCGTTGTTAGCGTTTTTTCTTTTAATAACAGGGCTGTAGGAATATTATATTCATCATTTTCACTCCCCGGAGTATTCATAAAGATAATGGTATCAATTTCTGGATATTTCGTGAACATTTTTTGAAAACGTTTATAAGCAGTTTTTCCCAAAACACCATTCAATGTTGCTGTATTTCCATTTACTGTGAAGTATGCTGGTCGATCTCCATTCAATATTATTCTTGTAGATTCGCAACTTATCAATACCAGGCATGATGATAAATAAATCAGGATTAACAGGAATGGCCTGGCTCTGTTTTTTAGATTATTCGTTATCATTATCTAATTGCTGTTTGCCTAGAAATGTTCTGACCATTCGAAAACCTGTATCTCCGAAACTTTTTGAAATATCAGCGCTTTTACCATCAGGCATAATTTGATTGTTGTAAAAAGAATTTCCTATTATAATTCTTTCATTATCAGAATTTCCTTTTTGTGTGGACCACTCTGATACATTTCCAAATAAATTGGAAATTTTAACGGATTTATGCTTGTTACACTTGCAGCAATCGATGTTATTTGAAATACTTTTTTTATCGTTCTTAACCAATGAAAATACATACATCCATTCTTCTTTTGTAGGCAATCTGTAATCCTGTATTGTGAGTCCTGTATCTTTAAGATTCCTTAATTCTTGTTTGGTTTTCCAAATGCAATAGAAGTGTGCACCTTCGAAGGAAACGCCAACTACAGGAAATTTATCAAAATCCTTATTTGTATAATAGTTTTGATACAGTTTGTATTTTTCTGACCCCGGGGTGTAAAGTTTTGATAAAGCCAAAGTATCTACAGAGATGAACTCCAGAAGATTCGGATAGGGGACTGATACAAGTTCTTTGTAATTGAAGTATTGCAATGTATCCTTAGGGTGCTTTTGTATATCATCTACAAATTCACGGTATTCTCTATTTGAAATTTCATTGCTGATCCAAAATGGATGAACAGAGATGGTTTGGTTTTCTGAGTTTTTGTAACTACCCATTTTTACGAATTTCATATTTTTGGGAGTTGGTTCATAATATGATTTATTCTGGGAACAACTTATTCTTACCACGAACAAGGTAATTATTAGGAGTATTATATAATGGCTATATTTCATACTAAATAATGAGTTAATTAATTGTATATTAATATGTTTGATTGATATTAATTCTTATGTGAAACATAACTAAATCAGTGTTAGCGATTGACTAATTCTGAAAGCTTTTATTAAAAACGTTTTTATATTCATTCACATAGGTTTTAAAATATTGTCTTCCAACAAAAAGGTAATATGCAGAAAACACCAATAGAATTATACCCGGAATTACTAAAAGTAAATTGATATAGAAGCTCATGGCAATAAAAAATGCAGAAAGAAGATAAAAGATGATTTTTAGAGCAATTGAAAGTGCATGTTCATTGAAGATAAGCTTGATAACACTGCTATCATTGGTTTTAATTATACATCCCTTAACAATGATGTTATTGTAGTACAGAATTTTTTCACCATCAAGAATGCGTTTACGTATATTAAAATGAATACCCTGATCAGATTCCAATGAAGAATGAAAGCTAACTCCGCGTAAAGGTTCGAATTCATTTTTCAAAGTGTTGAATGCATTTTCCGCATTTGTTTCAACCTTGATTTCCCATTTTTCCATAAGATTCAGTTTTTCTTAGAACCAAGATACACATTTATTCAATTTGGAAATGAGCAATTTTAGGTTTTTACAAATGCAATTTGTTTTTACTTTACTTTGCATGATGTTTTTATTCTTGTAACGTAAAAGAACCTGAATCGATACAAAATAAATATAGAAAAGTGTATTATATTTTCTTAATGATTAGATAATAATGTTTCTTAAGTTGTTTATAATTAGAAACAATACAGTAATTAGCTGTCTATAATAAATATACTATTTGCTTGATTTTTTAAAGTTTTTCAGCATTTTGCCAAAATCTTTATCTTTTTTGCGTCTTTCAGCAAGACTTGATTCAAAAAACATCTGTTCTCGTTTTATTTTAAGGTAATTATCATAGGAAGATTGATTCAGGTTTCCATCTTCCAATGCTTTGATTACAGCACAGCCAATCTCAGTTGTATGAGAACAATCTTTAAATTTACAATTGGTAGATAGTTCCACTATTGCATCAAATGTAATATTTAGGCCATCTGAATTGTTTGTCATTCCAACTTCCCTCATTCCGGGATTGTCAATTAATATACCTCCATTATCGAGCACAAAAAGTTCACGGTGACTTGTGATGTGCCTACCTCTGTTAGAAGTTGAGCTGATGGAATTTGTTTTCATTATTTGTTTACCGGAAAGATTATTTAGTAGGGTAGACTTACCAACACCAGACGAACCTAACAAGCAATAGGTTTTGCCATGAGTAATGCTCTTTTTAACAGTATCCAGACCTTTATGTGAAAGATTGCTGATTGGAATGAGTTGAATTTGCTTGATTCTTTTACGAACATTGGAAATAATTACTGAAAGTTCTTTTTCGGCTATTAAATCTACTTTCGTCAGAAGGATAATGGGTTCTACTCCTGATATATTACAAATTGTAAGATACCTTTCTATTCTGTTGATATTAAAGTCTCTGTCAACTGCTTGAACAATAAAAGCATAATCTATATTTGCTGCAATGATTTGTTTTTCTCCAAATTTTCCTACTGCTTGTCTTTCAATAATTGTTTTTCTAGGAAAGACAGCATGAATAAGTGCATTCTGTTCGTCATATTTTGAAATTGCAACCCAATCTCCCACAGCCGGAAAATCATTTCTGGAGCTGGCTGTATATCTTAAATTACCAATTATTTCTCCTTCGTATTCTTTATCAGGAGTTCTTACAATATATCTTTCTTTGTGTTCTGATATTACACGCCCCACCTCGAAAGCATCAAGCTTGTTTTCTTTTCGGTAACTTTCCAGTTCTGGATTATATCCTAAATCTTCAAGTGCCATTTTATTTGTGTTCTCTGTTTTATGATAATCTGATAGAAAAAAGATAATCAAAAGGGATAATCATTGTGTTTGTTTACTTCATTAATTCTTCGAATTTTGAAGGAGAGCAATGTATTGAAGCGTAAATAACTTCTCTTCTGTGATCAAGAATATAGTTCAGAGCACTGCCTTGTCCCAGATTATGCGATTTAATATGCTCATTGGCATCAGTTACAAAGGCAATTTTATTTCCATACTTTTCAATTAAATGTGATATTTCTGATTGACTATTGGGTAGAAACGAAATAATTGAGACCGCTTCACCCATGTCTTTTGAGATTGTAATTAGGCTATCAAGTTCTCTTTCACAAATATCTGTATATAAGTCGTTATAATTAATGATTACGAATTCAGATTCAAGTTCATGAATGGTTTTGGGATTGCCAGAAACATCAGTAAATGATTTGTCAGGATATGGACAACCAACAATATTCTGTCTGGTTTTGGCACCAATTGCTATGAGTTGATTGATTTCTTCTTCTGTAATATTTTGGTTCATTTCGTCAAGGTCCAGGGAGAATTTCTGACCTAGTTGTAGTTCTTCGACCAGATTCTCGTGTAACATTCGAACCTGGAAAAAGCAGTCGTTTTCCTGCGCAGTGCAAATGGATGTATACGTTATTAAAAATATGAGGAATACCTTAAAGTAATGCTTTGGTTTCATAGTCAATGGATTGGCTTTGTAGAGGTAATTGTATCTGTATCAATCATAAACGAAAAGATAGATCAATTATTATGTATGTTTTTATTTTTCGATATATTCAAAAGACAACTTCATTAACATGGCTAATTCTTTGCCTTTTTTAAGAGCGAGTGTATCTTTTTTATCATATGCCCACTCAATAAGTACATTATTTCCCTGATTTTGTAATTGAGAAAGTTTCATTAATATGCTTAGTATCTCTCTGAATGTAGATGAATTGTAGTATGACAGGTAGATTTGAAGCACGGTTTTTTCATATGGAGCTTTCATGTAATCATCCAACCAGGATTCCAGTGTTGAATAAAAAGCAATTGTATTCTCCATGAAAGACTTTCCTTGAATTAACAATTTTCCTGTTTCAGCGTTAAAAAGTACTTTTGGTGATAGTTCGGTTTGTTCTATTGTAAGTGTTTCCATTTTTAGATCTTTATAGAAATAGTAAATAGTTTCATTGAGTTGTTATCCGGTGAAAATTCGAAGGAATAGTTTTCCTTAGTAATATTTGCAAGGTCAATTAAACCAATACCTGCGCTTTTTTGCTCCTTATTATGAACACTTTCCTGAAGAGCTGTTAGGTAGTGTTGTTCTATTTCATTAGGAATAAGATGATTTATTTTTTCAAGTTTTTGGCGAAGATTATCTTCATCATTCTTATTAATGAGGTTTGAAGTACTGACAAAAAATTGATTATTCTCAATGCCAATCGCTAATAGTCCATCTCTATAACCTTCTATTTGACAGGCATGTTTTGAAATGTTTTGAGATAATTCAATTATCGAATATATAAGTTTTCGATTTTTTGCAAGATCTTCACTTTCATTAAGATTGCTTTCCATCATTTTCAAAATAGGAACAATATTTTGTTCAGAGAAGTTATTTTTAAATGCCATGATGATGCCATTTTCGACCAGTTTTTTCTGGAGATCAATAATTTCATTCAATTGTATTTGTTCATCATCAGGAATACTTTCATTCTTTTTGTTTGTTTTCATATTTATAGAAAGGAAAAAATGGGATGTTTCATTTTTCCATGGTACAAAATCAAAATCTAGTTTATTTCCAGACTTTCTGGCCATTTCAATTAAACCCAGTCCAGCTCCTCCTTTGTCAGAAAATTCACCAGCAGCCAGGCTTGATAGATATCTTTCCTTAAGTTCTTCTTTGGTTAAATTATTGAGGTCAGAGATAATTTCTTTCAACTGCTCAATTTTGTTATTTGCAACCAGGTTTGCTGATGTTATATACGAAACAGAAGGAAGGTTTCTTGTTAAAAAGAAATTTCCGTAATATCCTTTATCCAGACCATGACGCACCACATTCTGAAAGCATTCAAACATTAAAAATGAAACTTTATTGGATATTTTAGGAGATACTTCCTGAGTGTCAAAATTGGTCTCACTAAGTTGTATGAAGCGGTCAGTTAGATCGTCAGACATAATACCCTGGTACGCCAATCCAAGTCTGTCGTTTTTTAATTTTTCGTATAGTTCGCTAATTTTCATTCGTATATATTGTTTAGAAAATGAATACAAGATATAAATAAAAGGAAAAATAAATCTAAATCTTTAGTCCAACAAGCAAAATATCATCCAGTTGATCGTATGTTTTATCCAAATTTGGACTCATCCATTGTGCCAATCTCTTTTCGATATGCTTCTTTTGTTCATCAATAGGTTGTTGTGAGATTTCTTTAATCATGTCCTCAAATTGAGGGTACATAAATTTGTCTCCATCTTCGCCACCAAATTGATCTACAAATCCATCTGAAAACATATATATTGATGTGGCACCTTCTTCGATATTGAATGTATGGTTGGTGTAGCTGTAATCGGTTAGTAATGATGACATTGGATCTCCAATTGAGAGCATTTCTCCATTAATTTGGTTGAGCTTTCCTGAATTAATGAGGATAACTTCATGATTTGCTGCAGCCAGCTCTACGGTACCTTGTGCTTTATCAATTTTACATATGCTAATTGCCATAACATCAAGTTTGCGACCTTCTTTTTTGTGTAATGAAGATTTAATTTCCTGATCCAGCTTTTCTAGTATATATGCAGGAGTGGTTATTTCATTATTTATAATGATCTCATTGAGTAGAGTATTGCCAATCATGCTCATAAAAGCTCCAGGAACACCATGTCCTGTACAATCGGCAACTATTAGTATTTGTTTATTTTGTATTTCCTGAAACCAGTAAAAGTCACCACTTACAATATCTCTAGGTTTAAAAAGGATAAATAAGTCAGGAAGGTATTGTTTGATTTCATGAATTTCAGGCAAAATAGCATCCTGAATAATTTTAGCAGCGTTAATACTGTCTGTAATATGTTTGTTTTTAGTTTCAATTATAGTGTTTTGCTTTTTTATTTCACTTGCTGCTTTTTTTAATTCCGTAATATCAGATTCAACAATCAATAATCGTTCGATATTGCCTTGGCTATCCAGCATTGGAGTTATAGTAGTATTCATCCATAAGGTATTTCCGGATTTTGTAATATTCTTATTTTCATAGCTTAAAGATTGGTTGTTGGCTACAAGATCAATGAAGTCAAACTGTATATCCCTTTCAGCGAGGCTTGCAATAATATTTGATCCTTTTTCATTGATTAGTTCCTCATATGTATAGCCATAGATTATGGTAAAGCCCATATTAATCCATTCAATTACACCTT
>PKSZ01000363.1 GCA_002869425.1 Marinilabiliales bacterium | reverse complement strand
TTCCTGAAGGAATTGCTGCAAGAGTGCCTTACAAAGGTCTTTTGTCAGAGGTAATTTATCAGTTAATGGGAGGCTTGAGAGCTGGAATGGGATATTGTGGCGCGGCTGATATTATTCATTTGCACGATGCAAAATTTGTTAAAATTACCAATGCAGGAGTCGCTGAGAGCCATCCACACGATGTAACCATTACTAGAGAAGCACCCAATTATAGTAAATTTTAAATTTTATTAAAAAATAGCCATATGTTAAGAACTGTATTTATTGTCGCAGTGTTAATTCTCATCTCATTTTCTTCCTTTTCACAGGAAAAAATACTAATGAAAATAGAAGGTAATCCTGTTACGCTGGCAGAGTTTGAACGTATATACAAAAAGAACAATACCAATAACACTGCAATTGATAAGAAATCACTGGAAGAATATCTTGAGCTCTTTATCAATTTTAAGCTAAAAGTTTTGGAGGCAGAAAACCAAAAGCTGGATACGGCCGAAGCTTTTATTAAAGAGTTGGCAGGTTACAGAAAACAACTTGCTCGCCCATATCTTACGGATAAAGAAACTGAGGAAAAATTAATAGATGAAGCTTATAATCGAATGCAATATGATGTGCATGCTTCACATATTTTAATCTCTGTTCCTCAGGATGTTAAGCCAGAAGATACGCTTAAGTATTATAACAAAGCACTGGAGGCAAGAAAGAGAATTGAGCGTGGTGCAAAGTTCGATATGGTTGCTAAGGAGGTTTCAGATGACCCATCAGCCAAAACCAATGGTGGTGATCTTGGATACTTTACTGCTTTTAAAATGGTTTATGATTTTGAAACCGTTGCATACAATACAAAACCAGGTGAAGTATCAATGCCTTTCCGTACTAGTTTTGGGTATCATATTATAAAAGTACATGATAAAAGACCGGCCAGGGGAAAAGTGAAAGTTGCGCATATCATGATTGCCGTTCCTGCAGGTTCACCTGAATCAGAATTTCAGAAAGCCAAAAAGAAAATTGATGAAGTTTATGCCAAGCTTCAGGAAGGTAAAGAAGATTTTGCCAAGTTGGCAAGTGAATATTCAGATGATAAAGCCTCTGCCAGGAGAGGTGGAGAACTTGCTATGTTTGGAACAGGGCAAATGGTACCGGAATTTGAAGATGCAGCCTTTAAGCTCTCAGGTGAAAATCCAATATCAAAACCTGTCAGAACAGCGTATGGTTGGCATATCATTAAGTTTTTAGATAGTAAGCCTATTGGTTCAAAAGAAGAATTATATGATGAAATTAAGAGTCGGATATCAAGGGATGCAAGGGCTGGTAAAAGCAAGGATGCTATTGTTGAAAAACTTAAAAAGGAATATAATTTTCAGCACGATCCTAAAAGTCTGAATGCATTTTATGATGTAGTGGATGAATCGATTTTTCAGGGAGCATGGGATGTTAATAAAGCCAAAGATTTAACAGGTGTTTTGTTTACAATAGGAGATATGGAAGTTTCTCAGCAGGAATTTGCGGAATACCTTGCACGTTTTCAGAAAAGGGGAAAAGTATTACCATTGAAAGAGCATATCCCGATGATGTTTAATAAGCTGGTAGAGACTAAAGTTCTTGAATATGAAGAAGGTAGATTAGAGAAGAAATATCCTGAGTTTAGGTATCTGATGCAAGAGTATCATGATGGTATTCTTTTGTTTGAGCTTACCGATAAAATGGTCTGGTCAAAAGCAGTGAAGGATAGTGCTGGCCTGGAAAAATTCTACAACGAACACAAGAATAAGTATATGTGGGGAGAACGCCTGGATGCATCTGTTTATACTTGTCCTGAAGGTAAACATGTTGATGCTGCCCGTAAAATAGCTAAGAAGCGTCAAAAGAAACAATATGATGTGAATAAGTATATGGAACTGCTTCAAAAAGAAATTGCTGATACAAATTTTATCATTAAGATTGAAGACGGAAAATTTGCCAAAGGATCAAACAAAGTGATTGATAAAATTGATTGGGTGGAAGGTTTCTCTGACAATGTTGACATTGCAGGTGATGTAGCTTTTGTAGACGTACGTAAAGTAGTTCCTCCTGAACCCAAAAAACTTTCTGAAGCTCGCGGTTTAATTACTGCTGATTATCAGACCTATTTAGAGACAAAATGGGTTGAGGAATTGAGAGATAAGTATAAGGTTGAAGTATATAAAGATGTACTTTCTGAAATAAAATAGATTACATGAAAATTTTATTCAGGGTATCTTTATTATTTCTTGTATCTGCACTATTTGGGTCTTGTAATCAGGACGGGGCCAATACAGATGAATTTGCCATTGCCAGGGTTTACGACCAGTATTTATATCCATCGGAATTAGCAAATCTTATCCCCGATAATTTAAGTCCGGAGGATAGTTTATCGCTGGCAAAAAAGTATATTAATGACTGGGTGCGGCGCAATCTTAAAGTAATAAAGGCTGAAAAAAATCTTTATGGCGAAGACTTAAAAATAGATGCTGAAGTACGCCGTTTTAGAAACGATTTGTTGATATATAAATATGAGGAAAAGCTCATTGATCAAAAGCTCGATACAAATGTTACCGAGACAGAGATCGCAGATTATTACGATAAATACAGCCGAGAGTTTTTACTCAACGATCATATTGTAGTAGCTGATGTAATGAAGATTCCTCTTGATGCATATTCAGCTGCATATAAGTTGAAAAGATTGATGCAATCTGACAAAAACAGCGATAGAAAGCTTTTGTTTGATATGGCAGAGGAGGTAGATGCAAATTATTCATTTGCAAATGAGAATGATTGGCAAGAATGGACAAGGATAGAAGAAACCACCGGAGCTAAGATTCAGGGAGATCCGGAACAGTTTTTTAAATACAATAAATTTATTGATACTCGAGATTCATTATACCGCTATTATATTGCAGTCCATGATTTCAGGTTGAAAGGTGATATTTCTCCATTGGAATTGGTACGAAAAAAGATTAGAGCAATAGTTCTCAATAAAAAGCGTTATAAGTTACTCCTTGAAATGGAAAATGATTTATATCAGACAGCCAGCAAACAGGGAGATTTTGAAATTTACTAAGGGAGAAATAACATGCGAAGCATTCTATTAACATTATTGATATTCTTACAAATTTTTTCAGTTCGTTCTCAGGAAGTTGTTGACGAGGTTGTTGCAGTGGTTGGTAGCCATATTGTAATGCTTTCTGATATTGAAAATCAATATTATCAGTATAAGCAGCAGGGCATCACTTTTGAAGGCGATTTGAAATGTAATATACTGGAAGAGTTAATGTATCAGAAGCTTCTTTTAAATCAGGCGGAATACGATAGTCTGGAGGTTACATTGAAAGAGGTTGAAAATGTAATTGATAGAAAGCTTGGGATGTTCATTGATCGAATTGGTGATGTTGAGAAATTGGAGGAATATTTTGGAAAGTCACTCGAGGAAATGAAAGAGGAACTTAAAGAACCTACACGGGATCAGCTTCTAGCAGAAAAAATGCAGGATAAATTAACAGGGGAACTGAAAGTTACACCTTCTGAAGTACGAAATTATTTTAAAAGTATTCCGGCAGATAGTCTTCCGTTAATTAATGCTGAAATGGAGTTTGAGCAAATTGTTCGATATCCAAAAATTAGTGAAACAGAGCGACTGGAAGTCATAGATCGTTTGCGTGGTTTTAGAGATCGTGTAATGAAAGGTGAAAAATTTGCTACTTTGGCAATTCTTTATTCAGAAGATCCCGGAACGGCATCAAAAGGTGGTGAATTGGGTTTTTTGGGAAGGGGAGATCTTGTTCCTGAATTTTCCGCAGTAGCATTTAATCTTAAAGCAGGTGAGGTTTCCAGAGTAGTTGAAACAGAATTTGGGTTCCATATTATTCAGATGATTGAGAAAAAAGGTGAACTGATCAATGTTCGTCATATTTTGCTCAAACCTAAAATTTCAGAACAGGAAGTGATAAAAACCCGAAAATTCCTGGATAGTCTTATTCGGATCGTAAGAAAAGATAGTCTTTCATTTGGTGTGGCAGCATCAAAGTATTCAGAAGATGAAGCCAGCAAGAATAATAATGGACTGGCTGTTAATCCTTATACAGGAACATCCAAGCACGAGGTAGATCAACTGGATGCAGCTACATATTATGCTTTAAAAAATTTAAAAATAGGAGATATTTCAAAACCTTTTGAAACCGTTGACATACGAGGAAAATTGGTGTGCAAGGTAGTGCGGCTGAAAAGCCGTAGTAAGGCGCACAAAGCTAACCTTAATGATGATTATCAGAAAATAATGGATATGGCTATGGAGATTAAAAAAGATGAGGTGATCAACAAATGGATAGAAACCAAGTTGAAGACAACATTTGTAAAAATTGATCCAAGCTATAAAAATTGTGAATTTTCAAATAAAGGCTGGTCCAGATAAAATGCTCTGCTGAGAGGCTCAAGGGTATTAACATATTTGAGTTTATAACTATTGCAATAATTTTGGATTGTACACATTAATATATGTAATTTTGTGTTTGTAAAATTAAAAACTCACGTTATGAAAAGAATATTGCTAATTGCTGTAATAGCATTGACAACAGGATTTGTTTATGCACAGGAAATGACGGTTGGAACTAAGCTGGTAGGAGTTGGAGTAGGACAGGGTTGGTCATATAACGCAAACCTTGTTACCGGGGGATTAAGTCCTGCTGTTAGAGGAACATTTGATTTGGGCATGTTTGAAATTGAGCCGGGTGTAATAACCATCGGAGGTCAGATTGGTTATTTGTATGAAGGTAAGTATGAAGGCGTATATTATGATTATTCCTACAGTAATATTTGGCCTTATTACAACTATAGTGCATATAATTATAAGTGGACATATCATAGTTTACTTATTGCTGCCCGTAGTGCATGGCATTATAATTTCGGACAGTTAGGAATCAGAGAATTAAGTGCTTATGCAGGTGTTGCTGCAGGTTTGAGATATCAAATGGTTATTGAAAGTATTGATAGCAATATGCCTGCTGGATATGGAGGTGCAACAAATAGTGCTAAACCATATTTTTCATCCTATCTTGGAGCATATTATTATTTAACTCCTGATATTGCTGGATTTGCTGAGGTTGGATACGGAATATCATGGTTAACCATTGGTTTTAATTTCCGATTGAAATAATGCTGTAACTTATTTCAAAAAATAATGTATAAGTAAAGAGGTTGCAATGCGGCCTCTTTATTTTTTTGTATCGGCTTAATTTATATTTTTGTATCTGGTATTGATTGCATGAAAATCAGACTTTTATTTATATTACTACTGGCGGTGCTGATTGTGCCTCCTACTGTTGCGCAGCGGTACAAGAGCAAAGAAACTTTTGTGGGCATTGGAGTGGGTGCTAGCAATTATTATGGGCGCGATATTAATCATCCCTATCCAACTGCGAGAATGTTTGTCGACAGAACAATTCTCGACCGTTATCCTGCTATGGTGAATTTTGGACTTTTTTTATCGGGCTATATGTTGCGCCACGAATCTGATTCTCTTGATTTGTACGGTGATGTACCTGCTTATTCTGCATCCTGGAAAGGCTATGTGGGCGGAATCCGTTTAAACTATATTCATGGCGGCCAAAAATGGGGCGTTCGTCAGCTGCATGTTATGGCAGGTATTTCATTGGGTGTTTGCTTTGAAGAGTTTTTTGAAAGAAAGCATACACCGAACGATATTACCAATCTTAAAGTAGATCCCAATTATGGATGGAAACCATACTACGGAGGCTATATTGGTGCATATTTTGATGTAACCAGAACTTTTTCGGTATTTATCATGGCAGGTTACGAAGAAAGTTATGCAACCATAGGTGCCATATATACCTTTGGAGATAAGAGATATATGCCTCGATTCCGATAGATTTTTTTCTGTATTAGTGGTTATTCAGGAATTAACTCTTCCTAATCTTACATACTTCTTTGATAGCTAATAACGTTTAATTACTTTTGTTGTAACTAAAATAATACAGCAGCAATGGAAAAAGTTAATGATGTAGAAGCTGTTAAAGCATTGAATCAATCTTATCAGGAGCTATCTGATGAAGTTCATAAAATAATTGTTGGCCAGGATCAGGTAGTGAAAGAGGTAATCCTTTCAATATTTAGCAGGGGGCATTGCTTGTTGATTGGTGTTCCGGGCTTGGCGAAAACCTTGTTGATTACGACTATTGCACGGGTTTTGGGTTTGAACTATAATAGAATTCAGTTTACACCAGACCTAATGCCTTCAGATATTATTGGAACTGAGATACTGGACGAAAGCAGACAATTTAAATTTATTAAGGGGCCCATATTTGCTAATTTTGTTCTGGCAGATGAGATCAACAGAACACCTCCTAAAACGCAGTCAGCTTTATTGGAGGCAATGCAGGAAATATCAGTAACTGCCTCTGGGAAAAATTATCAATTGCAGAAACCATTTTTTGTGCTTGCAACTCAAAATCCTATTGAGCAGGAAGGAACTTATCCTTTGCCTGAAGCCCAGCTCGACCGTTTTATGTTTAATATCTGGTTGGATTATCCTAGCCTGTCTGAAGAGAAACAAATTGTACATAGTACAACTTCTGATATAGAAGTAGAATTGAAGCAAATTATTACAGCAGAACAGATTCTTTCATACCAGGAATTGATAAGAAGGGTGCCTGTAAACGATAATGTATTGGATTATGCAGTTAAATTAGCATATAGTACTCGCCCTGGTACAGAGTATGCGCCTAAAATTGTGAATGATTTTATCAATTGGGGGGACGGTCCAAGAGCATCTCAATACTTAATTGTTGGGGCCAAAACCCATGCTGTTTTAAGTGGTAAATATTCACCAGATATAGAAGATGTAAAAGCTGTTGCAAAGCCAATACTTCGGCATAGAATGGTTAAGAATTACAAAGCAGAAGCAGAAAATATTTCCATCGATAGTATCATTACAGAATTATTGTAAGCAAATTTGAAAAGTATTTTCATATACAGTTTTTTACTGGTATTCTTGTTGTTTTCACAGCTTAGTGCACAGGAAAAAAAGCAAATTGATTACAATGCCGAAATCATGGAGTATGATGAAAGCATTAATAAGGACGCAATGCGTCTGAAGGGTAATGTGGTTTTTAGTCACGAAGGTGCTTTAATGTATTGTGATAGTGCTGACTTTTACTCCAAACAGAATTCTCTGGAGGCCTATGGTAGTATTCATCTGAATCAAGGTGATTCAATTGATTTGTATGGCGATTATTTAAGTTATAATGGGAATACTCGTTTCGCAATGGTTCGGTATAATGTGAAACTGACTCAGGACAGTGCGTATCTGCTGACAGATTCTTTGAACTATGACAGAAATATCAACATGGCACATTATTTCGATTATGGTAAACTTGTGGATAGTGTGAATGTGCTTACATCAAGACAGGGTTTTTACTACACGGATAAAAGAGATTTTTATGCTGTTGATAGTGTTGTGCTTGTAAATCCGGATTATACCATGCACTGCGATAGTTTGAAATACAATGTGAATAGTGAAATAGCATATTTCTTTGGGCCTACTGAGATCATTAGTGATACAAATTATATTTATTGTGAAAACGGATGGTACAACACAAAAACAGATATAGCTCAGTTCAATCAGAATGCATATCTCGAAAATAACAAGCAAAGATTAAGTGGAGATAGTCTTTATTATGAGCGCCATAAAAATGGGGGGCATGGCTTTGGTGAAGCATTTCAAAATGTAGAACTTACCGATACGGTTGATAAAGTAACATTGCGTGGCCATTATGCATATTATTACGAGAATCCGGAGAGATCGATGCTTGTGGATAGTGCTTATTGTATTTATGTTATGGAAGGAGATTCATTATTCTTTCATGCTGACACAATACGCTCTTTTCACGACACTGCCGGAGATTATAAGATAATGAAAGCTTACTATCAGGCAAAGCTTTATAAATCAGACTTTCAGGGTAAATGTGATTCATTGATTTATACTTTTCAGGATAGTGTAGCAAAGTTATTCTACGATCCTGTTTTATGGTCTGAAGACAACCAGATTACTGCTGATTTTATTGAAATTCATACAAAAAATGGTCGTATTGATTTTGCTCTGATGAACTTGAATAGTATGATTGTTTCTCAGGAAGATACAATTCGGTTTAACCAGATTAAAGGAAACAATATGGTAGGTTATTTCCGAAACGATAGTCTTTATAAAATTGATGTAAAGGGAGCAGGTGAAACAATCTACTACCCAAAGGATGATGAGGGTTTGGTGGGAGCCAATAAAGCAACAGGATCAAATATGTTGATTTTTATGGGCGATAGCGAAGTGGATGAAATAATTCTTAAAGATAGTCCGGAGGGAACTATGAATCCTGTAAATCATCTACCGCCTTCACAGTTAAAGCTTGGAGGATTTCAGTGGCTGATTGAACACCGGCCTTTGGAATGGCAGGATATTTTTATCTGGAAGGAAGACTCCGTTGAAGTTAAAGATCCTTCGATTCAAAAGGAAAAGTAATGATCAAATAGATTCGGATTGAGGTTTATAATTGACTTATTATCTCATCCCGGTATAGTGATCCGAACTTTTCAAAAATCTGATCTCTTACTTTTCTGTAGA
>PKSZ01000467.1 GCA_002869425.1 Marinilabiliales bacterium | reverse complement strand
TCTTCAACCAAGCATTCAAATACATTACATTCCTTAGAAAACCAGAAAGTAGAATAATCTCATACTACTATTATGTACTCAATCACCCTAAACACAGATTATATGACACCATAAAAAATAATAACTGGACTCTTTTAGATTTTGTTATTAATTGTAATGAAGGAGATGTAAATAATTGCCAGGTTAGGTGGATAAGCGGAATTGACGACAAACCTCATTTAATGCTGGAAAAAGCACTAGAAAACATCGAAAAACATTTCACTTTCGTAGGTTGTATTGAGCTCTTCGATGAATCCTTAATACTTTTGAAAAACACTTTGAACTTTAATAAACTATACTACAAATCTCTAAACATCACTAACAACAAACCAAATAAACAAGAAATACCAACTGAAACAATTAGTATTATTAATCAACACAATGATGCAGATAATAAGCTCTATAGCTATGTATTTAAAAGACTACAAAGCAAAATTTCAGACATAAGTAACATGAATATTCAAATGTACAAACTTCATTTTTTAAACAAATTGTACTCTATATATTCAATTTTAAAATAAATAGCATTTGTTATAAATATCAAATTTAAGTCACATTATCAATTAATTACAGAAATAAGTGCATCGAAATAATTTTGATTTTTTACGATTGATTTTTGCAATTTTTGTAGTTCTTACGCACTCTTTTGTTTTAAGTGGCCTCGGAGAAAATGATTGGTTAAGTCTTTCAACATCAGGACGATTTGGGTTGTCATATATCGGGGTTGCATCCTTTTTTGTAATTAGTGGTTATCTAATATTTCAAAGCGCACAAAGAAGTAAAAACCTTATTGACTACTTCCGGAAAAGAATATTGCGTATATTTCCTGCCTTGATTATTGTTCTGATATTTACGTTAATACTTGCTCTTGTTTTATATGATGGAAGCGGATGCATTCTCACAAATAGATCATTTAAAACCTATTTACCAAATAACTTATCTCTGTTTAATATTCAAATGCAGATAGATGGAGTATTTCAAAACAATCCATATAAACCAACAATTAATGGTTGTTTATGGACATTACGATATGAATTTCTTTTCTATATTTTATCTGCAGTTTTTATATTTTTTAGAAGGAATTCATTTATTAAAGTAAGCCTGATTTTTTTATTTGTTTTGCTTTGGTTTGGTCGTACATTTTTTATTCAAGAATTATCGGTTTATGGATTCTATTCAATAAAGGGGTATGATCTTTTGTTTTTAGGCACTTTTTATACTTCAGGTGCATTGCTAGCTGCATTCGAAATAAATCAAAAAATTAAACCATTACATATTATTATCTTTTCTATTTTCTTTATACTTACAATCTTTGTTAAACCATTATATTATTTCCATTTTGTATCTTTTCCTCTGTTTGTAATATCATTTGGAGCATGGTCAACAACATACGTAAATAATATTGGCAAATCCATCGGCGATTTATCATATGGCATATACATTTATGGATTCCCTGTTCAACAAACACTTTTATATTATTTTAATTTAAACTATCTGGAGTTGTTTATATATTCGTTGATAATTACTGCTTGTTTTGCTTATTTATCCTGGCATATCATTGAAAAGCAAGCATTAAAACTAAAAAAACTTTATAAACCCAGAAGCGCAACAAGTTAACATGGTACATTTCTCCATCATCATACCAACATATAACAGGGCTGATTTTCTGGATAAAGCCATACAGAGTGTACTCAACCAAAGTTACCCAAACTGGGAACTCCTGGTAGTTGATGATGGTTCAACTGATTCAACTCAAAAACTGATTAGGAGCTACAAACACAACAAAATAAAATATATATACCAAAACAACGCTGAACGAAGCACAGCCAGGAACAATGGGATATTAATGGCCAATGGTAAATATATATGCTTTCTGGATAGTGATGACCAGTATCTTCCTAATCATTTGGAATTACTTCATAAAGAAATCATTATAAATAATCACCCGGTTGGATTGTTTCACACTGGAGCCATTAAAAACGATACGGTAAACAAACGAATCGTAAAAGAGGTGTTTTATTCAAAAGATAAGTTTGAACATCCGGTTAATTATGTCTGGAAAGAACTTTTTAACTCCAACACTGTATGTATTGAAAAAAGCATTCTTAAAAAACACAATTATCCACAACAATACTTTCTGTGGGAAGATGCTCATTTGTTCATTAGAATACTACTTGAGTACCCGCTTTTTCAAATTCATGAACATACCGTAGAGCAATTATTTCATAAAGGAAGTACTTTTATTTCTGCCTTTGAAAGAATTAGTCTTCAAAAAACAGATCATTACCTTTCGTGCATCCAGGATGTTTTTACGGTCTGTGGAAACAAGCTTACAAAACACATCTCCCTTAAAGACAAGGAAAACAACACTATACGAATTCTAGACACTTTCACATATCATGCAAGAAGAAACTGTCAATACGGGATAGCATTGGCATTATCTGCACGATTAATAAGAAACAAAGCCTTATCTTTAGGCCTGCGGCATTTTGTATCTACAATTTACGTAGCAGTGGTTCGATTATTTGTCAGAGATTTTAGAAAATGAATGAAGAGCAAGTCAGATTCTCAATCATAGTGCCTACTTATAACAGAAGTAAGTTCCTGAAGATAGCTATTTCAAGTGTTATCGGTCAAAGCTATACAAATTGGGAACTTTTAATCATTGATGATGGATCAACAGATGATACAAAATCCTTAATTCATCAATTTAGAGACGACAGAATAAAGTACGTTTACCAGGAAAACTCAGAAAGAGCAGTAGCAAGAAACAATGGAATAAAATTGGTAACCGGAAGCTACATTTGCTTTCTGGACAGCGATGATTATTATCTTCCAAATCATCTGGAATCTTTCCAAAAGCTTATAATTCAAAAACAACACCCGGTAGCATTTATGGTTTCAAACACTTTTAGCGAATTATCCGGTATGCGCTCAAAGGTTGAAATGTTCAGAAACGATTATAATCATCCTGTTGAATTCTATTGGAATCACACAATTCTAACACCTATTTCTGTTTGTATCCACCACAAAATACTGGAAAATAACAAGTTCCCGGAAAATTTCAAAAAGGCATTCTGGGAGGATACGCATTTATGGTTGCGCATTATGGCACAATACCAATTTGCTTACAATCAAGACTATACAGCTGTATTATCAAATCATAGTGAAAGGAGTAGCCAAAGAATTAATTTGCAAAGAGCAAACGACCATATCGGAATGATGGAATCTCTTTTCAGAGATTATCATTCAATCTTGGAAAAATACATAACGAAAAAAATGCTAATTGATAAGATATATGCAAAATATCAGGCTTTTATTTATTTGGCCCGACTAGATAAAAATCCAAAACTAGGCTTTGCATTATTAAAAAAAGCTTATACATCTTCATTTTCATTAAGAAGAACTCCATATTTCATAATTACACTTATAAAGCTGATATTTGCAAAAATGAATATACATCTGAGGTAATTGGATTATGCACATCCTGATCATCCCATCCTGGTATAAAACATCTACTGAAAAGAGTCTGGGAACTTTTTTCTTTGAACAGGCAGTGATGCTAAAAAAAATGGGACATAAAGTTGGTATTATTTATCCATATCATGTTCCATCAACAAAGGCAAAATCACCAAATGAAAAAACAATAATAGATTCTGGCATTCCAACTTTTTATTCATGCACATCGAACAAAGTACCTACCAGGATTGGTGATGTGGTTAATAAAGCAATCGTTTTGAAAAATTTCTACAACGAATTTCAAAACTATACAACAACACATGGCAGCCCTGACGTAGTACATGCCCATTCTGTTTTCTATGCAGGTCTATGCGCACAACACATACAGGAAAAATGTGCAATTCCATACGTTTTAACAGAGCACTTCTCTGGTTTGTCAAGGAATTTAGAATATCTTAAATTTCCTTACAGAGATATTATCATGAACTGTTATGAAAAAAGCAATAAGAACATTTTTGTGAGTAAATTCCTACACGAACAAATTATAAACCGATTTGAAATAAAAAGTGGCGTTATCATTCCTAACCTGGTGAATCCAATTTTCTTCAATAATCTTCACCATAAAGAAATTAAGAAACAGATTAACATTTTGAATATTGGAGCTCTTAATAAACTGAAAAATCAGAAGAATCTGCTACAAGCTATTAAACAAGCATCTAAAGAGAGTGGACTTCAATTCTCTGTAACAATTATTGGGAAGGGAAAAGAAAAGAAAAACTTAAAAGAATTAGCCAAAAAGATCAAATTAAAAAAGTTCAATATTATTGAAGAAGCATCAAGAAAAGAAATTAAAAAACTTATTGACAATACTCACATTCTGGTTTCAACAAGTATCTACGAAACATTCGGTCTTAATATTGCAGAAGCTCATGCTGCAGGAAAACCTACCGTTGTTTTCAACTCTGGTGGTCCGGCAGAGTTTGTAAACAAATCAAATGGTATTCTGGTTGAGTATGATAATCCTGAATCCATTGCTGATGCAATTCTTTCTGTTATAAACAATTATGATAATTACAATCCACAGGAAATTTCTGAGAGTTGCAAAAACAGGTTCTCAGAAGATGTTATCTATTCTGAGTTGATAAAAATATACAACAAGGTTCTGAAGTAAATTCCTGTTTTTTTGTCATAAGCTTTTTATTCCCTACATTCGTTATAAATCAGTACGTATGCAAGAGCAGAAAAAAAAGATATTGATTCTGTCATATTTTTTTCCACCATGTAATCTTACTGCATCGCAAAGAACGCAAAGCTGGGCAAAGTATTTATCTGGTTTTGGTCTCTATCCTATCATTGTTACCCGACGATGGGATCACAAGATCCATACGTATAAGGAAATGGCATTGGCTACACCAAATATACCTGAACATATAAGAAGTGATAATTATGAAATTTATTATACTCCATATAAACCAAACTTAAGGGATAAACTATATACGAAAGAAAAATATCCAATATTGCGACGTCTGCTTTCTTTAAAAGAACTGATCTTACAAAACATTTTTATAAAGTCGAGTCCGATACATATTTTATACAATCAGGCACAAGAAATAATTAAAAACCAAAATATAGACTTTATAGCTGCCAGTGGAAATCCATATATTCAATTTAAATATGCAGCCCGTCTTTCGAGAGAATACAACATACTCTGGTTTGCTGACTATAGAGATGCATGGACAACAAGCTCTATTGACAACATTGGAAGAAGCTCATTATTCAATATAATCTACAGGTATGATCAACTATTTGAAAAAAAATGGATTAAAAGTGCCCAATTCATAACAGCATCTTCATATCCAATAGCCCAAAGTATTACAAAACTAACTGGCACAAAAGGGTATTCAATTCATAATGGATTTGAACAAAACGATTTTAACAACTATAGTAATCTATCGAAATACAATAATTTTACAATTACTTATATAGGCACTCTGTACCAGGGACAAAAAATTGAAGTATTTATTGATAGTGTTATTCTGTTTATTAAGGAAAATCCAACTGCAAAAATTAAAGTCCTCTTTCCCGGACTGGCTTTTCTTGATGCACAAAAAAACAGGATTCAGAACCTCATATCTGGCTACGAGCAATTCTTCGAGATTAGCGATCGGGTAGATCGTGAAAAAATCCTTGAAATCGAAATGCGTTCTCATGTTTTACTTCATGTAGCATGGAAAGACCATCAGGGAATTATTGCAAGTAAAATATATGAATACCTGGGGTCAGGAACTCACATTCTGGTAACTCCTTCCGATCATGGAGAAATTGATAAGATCATACAAGAGTCTAATGGAGGTACACTGACAAATACTGTGGACGAAACCTATAATTTCCTGCTATCTGCCTACAAAGAATATGAAAAGACTGGATTTTTTGGAACAAAAGACACTTCAAGACCTGAATTAATGCAATTCACGCGTGAAGAACAGGCAAAAAAACTCGCCATGCTCATTCATGAAAATTTATCATGATTCGCACTTTTTGTTCAAAAAAAAGAATTTCAATCGCATATAAATTTATATTTGTAAACCTTATCAGCCGAAATACAAGAACTTGTTCCTGTCGGTATGCAAGGAAAATTAAGTAGTTTATACATCAACATTTTTTGTTGTTGCAGCTTTTTTTTAAAGGATTGTAAACCAATGAAAAACACGTATTTTGACCTCATAGAACAAAGCTACTACTTTCCACAGGACGGCTTTGACCTTAGCAATGGCTATCTTACTTTTCACGGCGTCTCACTGAAGTACCTGATTGAAAAGTATGGAACTCCTTTCAGACTTATTTACTTACCAAAAATTGGTGATCAGATTAAAAAATCCCGGAATCTTTTCAACCGGGCAATAAAAGCTACAGGATATAAAGGCAAATATTATTACTGTTATTGCACTAAATGCTGTCACTTTCGGCATGTTGTTGAAGCAGCACTCAAGCACAATGTACAACTGGAAACTTCATCGGCTTTTGATATCGACTTAATAAACCAGCTATACGACGACGGGAAACTGGATAAAAATAAAATCATTGTTCACAATGGATATAAAACAGATGATTATCTGAAAAAAATCATTGCATCCATAAACAAGGGCTTTAAAAATTCCATTGTTGTTCTTGACAATATGCAGGAACTCAACAGCCTGAATAAACATAGCGGCGATAAAAAAATAAATATCGGCCTCAGAATGGCTATTGACGAAGAGCCACAGTCATCATATTACACATCCAGATTGGGAATAAGACCCAATGAGATCCTGGATTTCTTTGAAAAAAATATCAAGGATAATGAAAATGTAAAATTTAAGATGCTGCACTTTTTTGTGGATTCAGGTATCAAAGACAGCCTGTATTACTGGGGAGAGTTTAAAAAAGCATTGAAAATATACGTCGAGCTTAAGAAACAATGCCCAGAATTAAGCAGCATAAACCTTGGTGGTGGGTTTCCCATCAGGAACAACCTGGGTTTTGAATACGATTACGAATATATGATTCGTGAAATTGTAAAGGCAATCAAAGAAATCTGCAATAATGAGGGCATTGAAGAGCCGGATATTTTTACAGAATTTGGTAAATATACGGTTGGTGAAAGTGGTGCCATCATTTTTAAAGTACTCGATCAGAAACAACAGAATGATGCCGAGCTTTGGTACATTGTTGATAATAGTCTGATGAATACCATTCCGGATGCATGGTCGATTTACGAAAAGTTCATCCTATTGCCTGTCAATAAGTGGGAACACGAATATACGCGCGTTAGTATAGGAGGAATTAGTTGCGATCATTCTGATTATTATAACTCCGATGATCTTAATCAGCAAGTGCTCCTTCCTAAATATTCTGACAATGAAAAAGAACCGCTCTACCTTGGCTTCTTTCATACAGGTGCCTACCAGGATTCTATCAGTGGTTACGGGGGTATTAAGCATTGCCTGATACCTTCTCCCAAGCATGTTATCATCGATCGGGATGATAAGGGCAATTTTATTGATTATGTATTCCGTAATGAACAAACGGTAGAAGACATGCTTACCATTTTAGGTTATCAAGCTGGGAAAAAATGAGAACTTTTGGAGGAATAGAACCGGAATACGGCAGTTATGAAAACGCCGATATTCTTCTGCAACCCATTATTTACGACGGAACAAGTACCTGGGGCAAAGGTGCAGATAATACCCTTGAAGCCTTCCTGCATGCGTCTGAAAACATGGAGCTTTACGACATTGAAACCAAGTCAGAAGTTTACAAAAGAGGTATTCATTTATTGCCATCAATGACAGGATTCAGCAGTCCTGAGGAGATGTTTAAAGCAAGTTATTCCAAAACACAAGAACATCTTAAATCAGGTAAGTTTCTCACCTTCCTTGGAGGAGAACATTCCATAAGCATTGGTATTATCAAAGCATTTTATGAAAAGTATCCTGATGTTTCGATCTTACAACTGGATGCACATGCCGATCTTCGCCCGGAATACCTGGGTACACAATACAATCATGCTTGTGCCCTGTATGATGCTAGCCAAAATACAAATCTCGTTCAGGTTGGAATACGCAGTATGGATATTTCTGAAGTACAGTACATGAATGAAAAACAATGTTTCTTTGCTCATGCTATACATCAGGATCAAACCTGGATGAATAGAGCCATTGATAAACTTGGTGAAAATGTTTATATAACCGTTGATCTTGATGTTTTTGATCCTTCAGAACTTCCGGGAACAGGAACACCAGAGCCGGGAGGATTATCCTGGAATACAATCACAACTTTTCTTTCTGAAGTTTTTAAAAACAAAAATGTTTTAGGCTTTGATATTGTTGAACTTGCTCCAATACCGGGTATGCCTGCATCTGAGTTTCTAACATCAAAACTTTATTACAAGATGCTTTCTTATAAATATCATTTAACAAAATAAAAGATCATGAAAAATAAAGGTCCTGTTGGTCAGTTCATTATTGAACATTACAAACATTTCAATGCTGCCACACTTGTTGATGCAGCAAAAGCATATGAAGAACAGCTTGCAGCGGGAAATAAAATGATGATAACCCTTGCCGGAGCAATGAGTACTGCCGAGCTTGGCAAGTCTCTTGCAGAAATGATAAGACGAAATAAGGTGCATATCATTTCATGCACAGGA
>PKSZ01000451.1 GCA_002869425.1 Marinilabiliales bacterium | reverse complement strand
GAGGTTTTCCATTAATTTTTTTTAATTATGTAACACAAAGAAACACAAATATATAGTTATAATCAACAATCTTATCATTGTTAATAACTTTGTATTAACGTTAATAATAATTTAATTTGTATGTAAATAATAATTTAAATGAAAATGAAAATGAAAAGAGTAGTATTGATAATGGCCAGCCTGCTATTAGTTCTAACTACCAGTCTAAGAGCTGACGAAGGAATGTGGCTTTTGAGTCTTCTCAACAAGAATTACAATCAGATGAAGGAGCAAGGCTTCAAGCTCACACCTGAAGACATCTACAATGTAAACAAAAACAGTGTAAAAGATGCGATTGCAGGTCTTGGACATTCTAGAATGCCTTTTGGTTTCTTCTGTACTGGAGAACTTATTTCCGATCAGGGTTTAATGTTAACAAACCACCACTGTGGATTTGAATCGATTCAAAAGCATAGTGATGTTGATCATGATTACCTAAAAGATGGATTTTGGGCAATGTCAAAAGAAGAAGAACTTGCCAATGAAGGCCTGTGTGTTTCTTTTCTTGTGTACATGAAAGATGTTACAGACTCTGTTCTTGCAGAAGTAACAGATGATATGACAGAAAGCGACAGAGAAAAAATTATTAAGAAAGTCAGCAGAAGTATTGAAAAAGAAGCGGCAGCAGAAAACGAATTCTATGGAGCTTCTGTAAAAACAATGTTTGAAGGCAATCAGTACTTTTTATTTGTTTATGAAACGTATAAAGATGTAAGACTTGTTGGAGCACCTCCTTCTTCCATCGGAAAATTTGGTGGCGATACAGACAACTGGATGTGGCCAAGACATACCGGAGACTTTAGCATGTTTAGGGTATACATGGGTCCAGACGGTAACCCAGCCGAGTACTCAAAAGACAATATTCCTTACAAACCAAAACATCACCTACCTGTTTCTATTAAAGGTGTTAAAAATGGAGATTTTTCAATGGTAATGGGATTTCCCGGTTCAACTGAGCGTTATTTAACATCATATGGAATTAAGGAAGCCTTGGATATAAAAAATCCTTCCGCTGTTAAAATCAGAACCAAGAAACTGGAAATGATGAAGCAGGGAATGAATAAAAGCGATAAAATTCGTATTCAATATGCTTACAAATATGCAAGTACTGCAAACTACTGGAAATACTATATTGGCCAGAGCAAAGGACTTAAGAGACTAGATGTTTATGGTAAGAAAAAAGCGCTTGAAGATGAGTTTGTTGCCTGGGTAAACAAAGATGATGCAAGAAAAAAGAAGTATGGCGAAGCCATTCCTCTGATTGCAAAATATTATGAGAATAACAAAGATAAAGCTCTTGCCAATGAATATGTTTTTGAGGCTCTGCTTCAGGGCGGCGAAATCCTTATGATACCTGCACGAATGATGCAATTTGCACAACTTCTTGAAAACTCAGAAGACAAAGACCTCATAGCTGAAACAGCCAATGAACTAAAAGAGGCGGGTAAAGAAATATACAAAGACTACAATACAGAAGTAGATAAAAACATCACCCGTGAATTATTAGCCTACTATTATGAAGATGTTCCTACTGAATACCAGCTCGATATCTTCAAGGAGATCGACAAAAAGTACAAAGGAGACATCAAAAAATTCGTGGATGATTTATTTGAATCTTCAATTTTTGCAAGCCAGGAAAACTATAATAAATTCCTTGATAAACCATCTCACAAGATATTGGTTAACGATTGGGCATACAAATTAATGAATTCTATCATCAATCAATATTTCAAGATGCAGGGAGACTCAGGAAGTGACGACCTGAAAAAAGGAATGAGATTGTTTGTAGCTGGCTTGATGGAAATGCAAAAAGATAAAAATTTCTATCCGGATGCAAATTCAACAATCCGTTTAACATACGGAAATGTTGGTGATTATTATCCAAGAGATGCGGTTCATTATGACTACTATACAACACTAAAGGGTGTAATGGAAAAAGAAGACCCAACCGTAGATGAATTTATAGTGCCAGAAAAACTAAAAGAAGCTTACAAAAACAAAGACTACGGAAGATACGCTGATAAAGATGGAACTATGCATGTTTGCTTTACTACCAACAACGATATCACAGGAGGAAACTCTGGTAGTCCGGTTATGAATGGAAATGGTGAGCTTATTGGTTGTGCGTTTGATGGCAACTGGGAAGCAATGTCTGGAGATATAGCATTTGAACATGAACTACAAAAATGTATCAATGCCGACATTCGTTACATTCTTTTTGTAATAGAAAAAATTGGTGGAGCCAAGCATCTTGTTGATGAAATGACAATTGTAGAATAAATTCAATACGAAATTTTATTAAGAGGATTTGTCACAGGGCAAATCCTCTTCTTTTTTTATGTACAAAGATATAGTTATTTATACAGATGGTGCAGCACGAGGAAATCCAGGTCCGGGAGGTTACGGTGTTGTGCTTTTGTACGGTGATTACAAAAAAGAAATCTCTGAAGGTTTCAGAAAAACAACGAACAACAGAATGGAACTTCTGGCTGTAATTATTGGGCTGGAAGCACTAAAAAAAGAAGGCTGCGAAGTAACTGTATATTCCGATTCGAAATATGTTGTAGATGCCGTTGAAAAAGGGTGGGTCTTTAACTGGGTGAAAAAAGGATTTAAGAAGAAGAAAAATCCGGATTTATGGATCAGGTTTCTTGAGGTGTATAAAAAACACAAGGTCAAATTCAAATGGGTAAAAGGCCATGCCAATATTCCGGGCAATGAACGATGCGATCAACTGGCTGTTGATGCATCCAACCAGCAAGACTTAAAAATTGATACAGAGTATGAAAAAAACAATGAAGAAAATCCATTATTCTAAAAAAGTATAATCCTGATTTCTTCTCCGGGGTTCAAAACCTGCTTCTTCTATTGCTTCAACCATTTCTGCAGCATTTAATGTATAATTGGCGCCTGCACTACTTACCACATTCTCCTCAATCATAACGGAACCAAGATCATTGGCACCTGCATGCAAACAAACCTGGGCTGTTTGTATGCCAACGGTTAGCCATGATGCCTGAATATTAATGATATTCGGTAACATAATTCTACTGATGGCAATCATCCTTATATATTCTTCCTGACTTACAGTAGATGTAACCAATCCTTTTTTCTCTAAAACAGTGCCTTCGGATTGAAACGGCCAGGGAATAAACGCCACGAAACCAGGACTTTCCTCAGGCTTTTCATCCTGAACTTCACGCAATCTTATCAAATGCTCCAATCTTTCCTCTACAGTTTCCACATGACCCAACATCATGGTTGCAGAAGTAACCAAACCCATTTTGTGAACCTCCCTCATTACATTCAACCACTCTTCTGAAGTACATTTTGCAGGTGAAATTATTTCACGTACCCTATCAACCAGAATTTCTGCGCCTGCGCCTGGCAAGCTATTCATTCCAGATTCAACCAGCTTTTTGATGGTTTCAGCATAGGACAATCCTTCTATCTTTGATAAATGAACAATTTCAGGAGGTCCAAGTGCATGCAACTTCAAATCTGGCCAATCTGCTTTCAGCCTGGCAAAAAGATCAGTATAAAAATCAAGCCCCAGATCAGGATGCAAACCACCCTGTAATAAAAGCTGATCACCCCCATAATCGAAAAGTTCTCGAATTTTCAAATTATAATCTTCTAATCCGGTCACATAAATATCGTTAGATCCGGGCTTCCTGTGAAAATTGCAAAAACGACACCGACACAAGCATGCGTTGGTTATATTAACATTTCTGTCAATGATCCAACCCACTTCCTTTTTTGCTTTTCGCTCCCTCAAAATATGCGCGATAGCCATCAAGTTGCTTAAACTTTCATTCTCATACAACTCAACCCCCTCTTCCATTGTGAGATAGCCCCCGTTCAATGCTTTTTCTATAATTCCTTCCCTATTCATTACATATAAATACTGACAGTTTATTATTTTTACAATAAATATACAACAAAAACCTGTAAGATGATTTCAATACAAAAAACAACCAGAATTTCAGGAAAATCAACGAAAATAATCGTAACAGATAATAAAAGTGATCTACTCTCTTCAATTCAGGACAAGAACCAGTTAAACTATCTTCAAAAAGAATTGAAAAAGAAAAAAAACATCATTCACTTTAATCTGTTCTCACATCAATTGATTGCAGTTATAGTATCCAAAGGGAACACACCCAAAATACTGGAAGAGGCAAGATTAGCAGGAACAAAATGCTGCTCAATTTTAAATAATGCTGAACAGAAAATCTGCCAGATTAATTTTTTAAATACTACAAAAGAAACTTCTCTTGCATTAATTGAAGGAATAGTACTTAAAAATTACCAGTTTCTGAAATACTTCAGCGACAAAAAAGAAAACAGTCTTTCTGAACTCAAAATAAAATGCAAAATAATCTCCAACAGCGATATTGATTTGCTAACAGCTTCTATAGAAGGAACCTATTTTGCCAGAGACCTGGTAAATGAACCGCTTTCATATCTTACTGCAGCAAAACTTTCAGAAGAAATCAAACAAAGAAGTGAAGAAGCAGGGTATGCCGTTGAAATATTCGGTAAGAAAAAAATTGAAAGCCTTAAAATGGGAGGCCTCCTTGCCGTTAACAAAGGAAGTATTGATCCACCTACCTTTACAATTATTGAGTGGAAACCCAAAAATGCAAAAAACAAAAAACCTTTGGTATTGGTTGGGAAAGGTGTTGTTTTTGATACAGGTGGTTTATCTCTGAAGCCAACAGCCGGAAGTATGGATGCTATGAAATCAGATATGGGAGGAGCAGCAGCCGTTGCAGGTACATTATATTCCATTTCAAAAGCAAAACTCCCGGCTCATGTAATTGGTTTAATACCGGCAACTGATAATCGGCCAGGCCAAAATGCATATGCACCTCAGGATGTCATACAAATGTTTGATGGTACTACTGTTGAAGTTCTAAACACAGATGCAGAAGGTAGAATGATCCTTGCAGATGCATTAAGCTATGCAAAAAAATACGATCCCATGCTAACAATAGACCTTGCAACGCTTACCGGTGCTGCATCAGTAGCAGTAGGAAGAATTGCCATTGCTGCAATGAGAACAAGTAACAACAAACTCTTCAATGCTCTTGTTTCCAGTGGAAACAATGTATATGAGAGATTGGTAGAATTGCCACTTTGGGATGAATATAAAGAACAAATCAAATCATCTGTTGCTGACATAAAAAATGTAGGAGGTCGTGAAGGCGGCGCTATAACCGCTGGAAAATTTCTTGAACACTTCACAGATTATCCCTGGATTCATCTTGATATTGCAGGTCCTGCGTATCTCGACTCCACTGATCAGTACAGACCCAAAGGAGGTAGTGGCGTTGGGGTCAGACTTTTAACAGACTTTATCAAAAACATATAATATTTTCAGGCAATAATTTATACTTTTGTTGACTTATAACAATCAAATACAATGAGCGATAAGATTAAGATAGGAATTACCCACGGAGATATAAATGGTATTGGATATGAAATTATCATAAAATCACTGATAGACAACCGATTATATGAGTCGTTTATCCCGATTGTATATGGGTCACCCAAAGCAGCTGCTTACCACAGAAAAGCACTGAATATACCAAACTTCAGTCTCAACAGCATCAACAGTGCTGATGATGCCAATCCTAAACGTGCCAATATTATCGACTGCTGCGAAGAAAACATTCGTGTTGAACTGGGAAAATCAACAAAGCATGGAGGTTCTTGTGCATTCAATGCAATAGAGACAGCAGTAAAAGATCTAAAAGAAGGCAAGATTGATATTCTTGTTACCTGTCCAATCAACAAACACAATATACAGTCTGAAAGCTTTAATTTCCCGGGGCATACTGAATATTTACAAGAAATGCTCGAAGGAGAAGAAAGCCTGATGCTAATGGTTAGCGATATATTAAAAGTTGGCGTGGTAACAGGTCATATACCTGTTTCTGAGGTTCCTTCAAAAATTACTGAAGAAAAAATACTTAGCAAGCTACGATTACTGAATCAGACACTTAAAAAAGATTTTGCCATAAGAAAACCAAAAATTGCCGTTCTGGGTTTAAACCCTCATGCAGGAGACAATGGTTTCATAGGTAAAGAAGAAAAAAACATTATTGAACCTGCAATTAAAAAAGCTTCGGATGAAGGCATTATTGCACTTGGTCCTTATCCTGCAGATGGACTTTTTGGCAGCAGCAGTCTCAATAAATATGACGCCATCTTAGCCATGTATCACGATCAGGGTTTGACTCCATTCAAAGCTTTATGTTTTGATACGGGCGTAAATTTCACAGCCGGACTTAAAGCAATCAGAACAAGTCCAGCGCACGGAACTGCATTTGAAATTGCAGGACAAAATATTGCTTCAGAAGAATCTTTCAGAAATGCAATATATCTGGCACTGGATGTTTACAGAAATCGATTCAGCTATAACAAGCTCACAAAAAATCCGCTGAAAAATTTCGAAACAGATTCAGAATAACGTACTGATTTAATACTGTTTACACATCACATGCTCTATAAAAGCATTGTAATTTATGCTTAGACATCTTATGCCAAGTCTATTGCCCTGAATATAAGCACCTTGCAGATATTGTCATAATTGATACAATCTTATATAATTCTTATTGAGGAAACAGGTTTTTTTGTTAATTTAGCCCCTTTTGCACACCCACTAATGTAGGTTTTGTTATGTACGAATACATATCTGGAAAAGTAAGTGAAATTACACCAACATATATAGTTGTTGAAAATTCTGGCATTGGCTATTTCATCAACATAAGCCTCTTTTCATACTCGAAGTTTAATGAATCTGAAAATGCCAAAGTATTTATTTATGAAGCCATAAGAGAAGATGCTTTTACTTTGTACGGTTTCTTTGATAAAAAAGAAAGAGATATTTTCATTCAACTGATATCTGTTTCTGGAATTGGAGCAAATACTGCAAGAATGATGCTATCTGCAATGACACCAGATGAAATTCAGCAGGCTATTATATCTGGTAATGTAGCTCTGCTTAAGACAATCAAAGGGATTGGAGCCAAATCTGCACAAAGAGTAATTGTAGACTTAAGAGATAAAATGGCAAAAATCACAGAAGATCAAGAAATTTTTGTCGATCAAAGCAATACATCAAAAGAAGAAGCGTTATCTGCATTAGTAATGTTGGGATTCACTAAATCTCAGGTTGAGAAAACACTCAGCAAAATGCAAAAAGAAACAACCGAATTATCTGTTGAAGAATTAATTAAAGAAGTATTGAAAAGACTGTAGACTAGTTGAAAAAACTCTTAAAATATCTGGTTTTCGCTTCAGTTGTTGTATCGCTCTGGACCATTATATGGTCTTCCAATGCAACAGTATCTGATCAGGATTTGACATGGGTCTTTACGCCTCCTGACTCAACCAAAACGAAAGAAGAAAGCAGCGAAGAATTGCCTTTCCCATTTGAAGATGAAGGATACCCATTTTCAAGTTCGAATCAGGAATCTCCTTTGTTCCTTGAACAACCATCCAACATTAAAAATTCAATTGAATATAATCCTGAAACGAAACAATACGAATTTACTGAGAAAATTGGTGATTTTGATTACAGAAGACCCAATACAATGACACTTGAAGAATACAAAGATTACGATTTCAACAAGGGAATTCAGGACTATTGGAGACAAAGGGTAAAAGGAGAAAGTTTTGCACATCAAAAATCATTAATTCCAAAACTACATATTGGAGGAGAAGTTTTCGACAGAATCTTCGGAAGTAATACCATTGATATCAGACCTCAGGGATCTGCAGAGTTGATTTTTGGATTGAACATAAGTAAAATTGATAACCCTCAGCTTTCTGAACGTCTTCGTAAAACATGGACATTTGACTTCCAGGAAAAAATTCAAATGAATGTAACCGGCCAAATTGGTGACAAACTGAAACTGGCTACAAATTATAACACTGAAGCCAGCTTTGAGTTTGAAAACAAAATGAACCTCACTTACGAAGGAAAAGAAGATGAAATTATTCAAAAAATTGAAGCAGGAGATGTCACCTTACCACTTACAGGTTCATTAATTACAGGAAGTCAAAGTCTTTTTGGTATCAAAACGGAACTGCAATTTGGAAAATTAACAGCGACTTCTGTTTTCTCTCAACAAAAGGGAAAAACACAGGTTATCGAAGTTGAAGGAGGAGCACAAACATCATACTTTGAGGTTTATTGTGATGATTACGAAGCAAATAAACACTTTTTCCTATCACAGTATTTCAGAGATCATTACAATGAAGCTTTGAAAAACATGCCATACATCAACTCTGAAATAAACATTACCAAAGTAGAGGTATGGGTAACCAACAAAACGGGCAATTACGAAGAATCCAGGAATATCCTTGCATTGATGGATCTCGCTGAAGGACAAGATAATATTTATGCAGACAACATTGTAACTCAGGCTGGAAGCGGACTTCCCAAAAACGAAATTAACAATCTTTACGAAATCATCACGGAAGACTATGAAGGCATCCGTAATTTTAATGATATCACAGGGATATTATCACCCTTAACCTCCAGCGGTTTTACAGGAGGACAAGATTATGAAAAAATTGAATCAGCCAGAAAACTTACGGCTTCTGAATTTAAATTAAACCCAAGGCTAGGTTTTATCTCACTGAATTCGTCTCTCAATGCTGATGAAATTTTGGCCGTTGCATACGAATATACTGCAAATGGAAGAACTTATCGTGTGGGTGAACT
>PKSZ01000450.1 GCA_002869425.1 Marinilabiliales bacterium | reverse complement strand
TATTTTTCTGGGATTTGTTCTGGTTTGGATTGATAATCGTAAAGTTGAGCTGGTTTTAGAGTATAGCTGTTAGCTCCTGTTTTTTTTACTAGCGTTATAAAGTCTTTAATTTCGTTTTCATTGTGTTTAAATACAAGAAATTGAACATTTACAAGAGGAAAATTTTTCTTGTGTATTATTTTTAGTCTTGTAAGATTCTTAATACCTTGTATAACAGTAGAAAATTGACCGCCATTTCTATATAGCTCGTAACTTTTTTGACTTGTACCATCCAGAGATATATTGATTTTTGTAAGCCCGGCTTCAATAATTTTCATACAGTATTCTTCAGATAGTAATGATCCATTGGTTGACAAAGCAGTAATTAACTTGTATTGGTGTGCATAAGAGATCATTTCAGGAAGTTCGGAGTGAAGAAGAGGTTCTCCTTGAAAATGAAGCTGTACTTGTAAACAGGTTTTGTGAATTTGATGGATGATGTTTTTATAAAGCGCTAGGTCTATGTTTCCACTAGTTCTGTTTAGAGTATTATTTCCTGTAGGGCATTCAGGACAACAATAATTACATAGGTTTGTTGCTTCAATACTTACTCGTATTGGCCAAAATTTTATAGTTTTTGTTTTTCTGAAAACATGATAAAACAATGATTTAAAAAGATTGCTGACTTTTGTAATCTTCAAAAATCTGAGATTTAAAACAATATATGCAATATTTGTTTTTATTGACATAGGGAAACAAAAACAGGCAAGAGGTTATCTTGCCTGTTACTGATTGTATTTATACAAATATTAGTTTGCTTCAATAATCTGAAATAGTTTATCAAGTTTTGGAGTTAATATTATTTCAGTTCTTCTGTTTTTTGCACGGGCTTCTTTGGTATCTTCTTCTGAGATTGGAAGATATTCACTTCTTCCTGCTGCACTGATGCGTTTTGGATCAATGCTTGAATTTTCGGTTAGAATTTTAACAATAGTAGTGGCTCTCATAACACTAAGATCCCAATTGTCTTTAATCTGACCGCTTCCTTTATAAGGAACATTATCCGTATGTCCTTCGATCATAATATTTACATCGTGGTTTTTTTCAAGAACTTTTGCAAGTTTTTTCAATGCATCTTTCCCTTTTGAGTCAACCGAAAAACTTCCTGATTTGAAGAGAAGCTGTTCATCTAAAGAAACATATACTTTTCCGTTTCTTTGTTCAATAGCCAACCCATCACCTTCAAATCCAATAAGCGCATTCGATACTTTATCTTTCAATGCATTTACAACAGAATCCATACTGTTTAACTTATTTTGAAGCTCACTTAGCTGTTTGGTTCTTGATTCAAGATCTTTATTTTTGGCTTCAATAATAGAATTTTTCTTATCTACTTCAGCTTGTAATGTAAGTAAATCTTGACGTTTCTTGTCTAAAGTTCTTTCAAGTTCACGTAAATTGTCTTCCTGTTTCTGAAGATCTTTCTTTGCGTCTTGAAGTTCTACCAAAATTTTTCTGGTTTCTTTCTCATTACCAGCAACAAGTTCTTTTTGCTTATCCAACAATAATTCATACAACTCATTTATCTTATCATATTGGATTTGCATCCTTTGTAATGCAAGCCCCTGACGCGCTGTATCGTTTGCAAGTTGACCAACTTGTTTTGTTAATTCTGTTACCTGTTCAGACAATTCAGTGTTCTTGGTTTCATAATCCTTGTTCTGAAATCGTAATTCATCTCTATCTTCTTTACAGGACTCGTAATCCTTTTTTATATCTTCTACTTTTCTTACAGGAACACAACTAAATATCATAGCTGAAAGCCCTAATAGCAGGATGGAGTATTTAACTGTTTTAATCATAGCTGTCTTGTTCTTTATAAATCAAAAAGTTAAAATATTTTAAACAACGCATCAAAGATACAAAAATATGCAATGATACAAGCTGTTTAACGTTTAGTGATATAAATTTATTATTTTTGTATGCTATTGAGCAATTCGCCAAAGATGAGTGCCGCAAAAGCTGGAATACTGGAAAAAATTAATAGTCCTGCTGATTTAAGAAAGCTGAAGGAAGAAGATCTGATAAGTCTCAGTGCTGAACTTAGAGAATTTATTATTGATGTTGTATGCACAAATCCTGGACACTTTGGAGCAAGTCTTGGAGTAGTTGAGCTAACGGTTGCCCTTCACTATGTTTATAAAACACCTTTTGATAAGCTAATATGGGATGTTGGTCATCAAGCCTATGGGCATAAAATTCTAACTGGTAGGCGAGATGTTTTTCATACCAACAGGAAATATAAGGGAATTAGCGGGTTTCCAAAGATGGATGAAAGTGAATATGATGCTTTTGGTGTAGGTCATTCTTCAACATCAATTTCTGCTGCTTTGGGTATGGCTATTGCTGCTGAAAAGGAGAAGAAAGACCGTAAAGTTGTGGCTGTTATTGGAGATGGTGCTTTAACAGGAGGAATGGCTTTTGAAGCATTAAACAATGCTGGAATTGAAAAGTCTGATATTCTTGTAATTCTGAACGATAACAATATGGCTATTGATCAGAATGTGGGTGCTATTAAGCAGTATCTTTTGGATATTTCAACCTCCCATGCATACAATAAGTTAAAAGATGATATTTGGAAAACGCTTGGAAAAATAAAGCGATTTGGTCCCAACACGCAGGCTTTGATACAAAAAATTGATACCGGATTGAAATCAATTATCTTGAAGCAAAGTAACATGTTTGAGGCTCTGAATTTCAGGTATTTTGGACCAGTTGATGGCCATGATGTGGTTCAACTATCCAAAGTACTTAAAGATCTAAAAGATATTCCAGGTCCAAAACTTTTACACTGTATAACCAAAAAAGGAAAAGGGTTTAAACAGGCAGAATTGAATCAGACAGTCTTTCATGCACCTGGTAAATTCGATAAAGTAACGGGTGAAATAATCAGGCCTGAATGTAAAAAGCCCAAGCCACCAAAATATCAGGACGTTTTTGGAAATACAATAGTAGAGCTTGCTAATAAAAATAAAAAAATTATTGGGATAACGCCTGCAATGCCAACAGGCAGCTCGCTGAATATTATGATGGAGGAGATGCCTGATAGAGCTTTTGATGTGGGTATTGCAGAGCAGCATGCAGTAACTTTTTCTGCTGGATTGGCTGTTGCTGGCTATGTGCCATTTTGTAATATTTATTCCTCATTTATGCAACGTGCTTATGATCAGGTAATACATGATGTTGCACTACAAAAATTGAATGTAGTGTTTTGTCTCGACAGGGCTGGTTTGGTTGGTGATGATGGTCCTACGCACCATGGAGCTTATGATTTAGCATTTATGAGAACAGTTCCAAATCTTGTGGTAAGCTCTCCTTTGAATGAAGAGGAATTACGGAATCTAATGTATACTGCTCAATGTAAAGATGCAGGACCTTTTTCAATTCGATATCCAAGAGGAGAGGGAGTAATGGCTGATTGGAAAAAGCCAATGAAAAAATTAGAAATAGGTAAAGGACAAGAATTATTTGATGGTGAAGATGTAGCAATTATAAGTATTGGCCCAATTGGAAATGAAGCCATCAAGGCCCGTAAATTCTTACTGAAAGAGAATTACAACGCCGCAGTATACGATATGCGTTTTTTAAAGCCTTTGGACGAAGAGTTGTTGCATCAGGTGTTTAAGAAATTTGATCATATCATTACAGTAGAAGATGGAACAACAGTTGGAGGCCTTGGAAGTGCTGTGCTTGAATTTATGAGTGATCACGGGTATTCTTCAAGGGTAAAAAGATTGGGAATTCCGGATAAGTTCGTGGAACATGGTCCTCAGCAGACACTTTACAAAGATTGTGGTTTTGATGCTGAGGGAATAGTAAATGCTGTTAAAAGCATGGTAAAGGTTCGGGTATATTCAAATATTTCCTGAAAGTATCTTTTTCTTTGGTAAATCAGAAGGTATTGACTCTTTAATTAAAATGTTTAATGATTACATTTGTACAAATTATGTAATTATGAGACATAGCATATTCATTTTCTTTCTTTTGGTTTCCTCCCAAATTTTTGCTCAGATACCCAATGCAGATTTTGAACAATGGGAGACAGATGGTGATTTTCAAAATCCAACAAACTGGGATACATCAAACAGGAATTTTTTCGGAATCATTTCATTTACTACTGTTACAAAGGAAACTTCAGCTTATTCAGGTAGTTATTGTCCAAAGCTGGAAACAGTTGAAGCTGCTTCAGGGGGGCAAACAGTAAAAGTGGCTGGTATTCTTACTCTGGGTTCATTTGATGTTGATTTGGCTACGCAATCAGCAGTAATTAGCGGAGGAATTTCATATACAGCACGCCCAGAAAAATTAAGGGGATATTATAAGTACTTGCCTCAGGGAATCGACTCTTGCGGTGTTGTGGTAAATTTCTATAAATGGAATGGCAGCAGTTCTGATATTATTGGTCAAGGGCAGTTTGTTTCTGGTATAGCCTCAGACTGGACCTTGTTTGAGTGTCCTATAAGTTTTTCTTCCCAGGAAAATCCCGACAGTATGAATATTGTAATTTCATCGTCTGATACAAGTATTTTCAATGTTGGAAGTACACTTTGGGTTGACAGTCTTACACTGACAGGTGGAACTGCTTCTGTTGGTCAAAAGGAGAATAGTTCTTTGTTAAATTTGTTTCCACAACCAGCAGAAAATATCCTCAATGTTTCTCTAGGAAATAATCAGAAAATTCAGCGTGTTGTTCTGTATTCTATCATTGGAAACATGATAAAAGCCAAGGAAGTTGATGCTGGGTTTACTAAAATTGATGTTGGTGATTTTCCTCCTGGTGTTTATATAATACAGGTAGATGCAGAGGATCAAACACAAACCAGGCGTATTGTAATCAATTAGGATGAAACAGTTTATTTTCTTATTATTTTGGTTGGTCACATTAAGTTTGCAGGCCCAACCCGCTTATGTTTTTCCGGTTCCGGGATCAAATTATCATAAACCTGAGGTTCAGATTATTTTAAAAGATCAGCGCGGTTTTGATCAAAATGAGATTGAGGTTCAAATTGTAGCTGAAAAATCAGAAAATCATAGCTGTAGATTCTTATTTCCAGATAAGACAACAATTATCATTGCACCGGATAAACCTTTTTATCGAAGCGAAGAAGTATCAGTTTGGATTAGTGGCAGCTTCTATGAAAAAAGAGAACCATTTGAATTGAGTTATAGCTTTTATACAGAAAAGGCGAAAATAAATATGGAAACATCATTCAGCACAACAAAAGATTATCCTCCGGACTTTCCTTCTACTACAGTTACGGTTAATGATAACCCTGCTGAAGGCAAAATATTCTTTTATAATTTATCGGCACTGGCTTCCAGTAATGATCGATTTATATCCATTATAGAAAATGATGGAACGCCTGTTTTTTATCAGCAGGAGAGTAATAGGGGCCTGGGCTTTACCTTACAGAAGAATGTATACATGAGTTATTGGAACAATGGTAATTTTTTGGTTATGGATTCCAGTTATACGGTTATAGATTCTTTCGCATGTGGAAATGGTTATTATACGGATTGGCATGAATTTCAATACCTGGATAATGGGCACGCTTTGGTTTTTTCATATGATAGTCAACCGGTTGATATGAGTAGTGTAGTTGCAGGAGGAAATCCCGATGCGATTGTGGAAGGGCTAGTATTACAGGAAATCGATGAAGATAAAAATGTTATCTTTCAATGGCGAAGCTGGGATCATTACAATATTACTGACGCTACCAACATTGATTTTACTTCAGATCTTGTTAGCTATGTACATGGAAATGCTATTGAGGAAGATACTGATGGAAATATCTTATTATCAGCACGTCGCTTAGATGAAATTACTAAAATTGACAGGATGACGGGGGAAGTAATCTGGCGTCTGGGTGGAGTAAATAATCAATTTCAGTTTCTTCAGGATACAGTAGGTTTTTCTCGTCAGCATGATATAAGAAGGATTGAAAATGGAAATATAACATTATATGATAATGGCAATAATAGGGATGTTCCAGTGTCTTCTGCTAAGGAATATGAATTGGACGAAAGCAATATGACAGCAAAACTGGTTTGGTCGTTTACGCATCCGGATAGTATTTTTGCAGAAACAATGGGTAGTGTACAGCGTTTATCCAATGGCAATACATTTATCAATTGGGGGTGGTTAGAAAACTCAGAACAGCCAGCCTTTACTGAAGTGAGTTACGATAGCATCATTGTGTATGAGCTCAAATTCAATACGTTTTTTCATTTTGTATACAGGGCAAGGCGATTTTTATGGAATAATCCTTATGATACATTAGGCGTAGAAAGTGCATTGGCAGATCAAAGTGTAAAGGTCTATCCAAATCCGTGTAAATCAAACTTAAATGTTTGTTCTTCTGTAGCTGTAGATTTGTGTGAAATTTATGGCGTTGATGGTCGTTTGGTACAAAGAAGAACTCTTTTAAGTCAGAAAATTTTTGTCGTACGTATGCAAAATCTAAATCCCGGTATTTATCTGCTTAAGCTGTATTGCAAAAGCGGAGAAATTATTAATCGAAAGATTATCAGGAATTGAACTTGTAGAATTTACTGAAGTCGTGAATTATGGCTTCCTCTTCAAAGCCAAAGTCTGTACAGGAATATTTATGCAAACCCGAATAGGTCTTTTGTTTTTCTTTTTGCTGTTCAATTGCATCTATTAGCTTTTTGTCTGGCTTGATATCGCAATAATCCATAATCAATTGTAGTGTATTTTCAAAACTGTCTTTTAGATCATAATAGTGAATAAACAATATATCTTCCGTTTTTCTTGAATTGGTTAATTCTGAAGCATTTTTATAAAATATCCTGGATGAATCATACAGATTCTTATAATATTCAATTTGTTTTTTTTCTTCAAGTTTTGAGAACGCGAACAATTTACTTTGAATGCTTTTAACAAGTGAAATGCTGGATGGAATTGCATCCTTGGGATTTCGAATCATATAAATGATTTTGGCATCAGGGAAATGGTCTTTGAGAATAACTGGATCAATAGCAATGGAAAATAGTTTGGAGATAATTCTTCTGTTTTTCCCAAGGTTGTTTTTTTTATGTAAAGTTTTGAGGTGTTTGATAAACTTCTTCTTAAGCATGAGAGATTTCAGCTCACATTCCATTGCGTTAATGGATTTATATTTTTTCCAGCTGTTGAAATATATCCAGGAAAACATTCCGCTAAAGAACCTGAAAAATATAGCTGCGTCATCAGTTTCATATGATCCTGCGCTCGTTTTATGAATTTCTGGTTCATATAGTTTCCCCGTGGTTTTATGATCGTTTTTTTCAACGATTCCTCCAAAAAACTTTTGCATTGTGAGACTTGGAAGGATCATGTTTTTTAATTTCAAACCCGATATTTCATCTGAATGATTACAGAGGAATCTGTGGAGAAATGTTGTGCCACTGCGGGGATGGCCGATAATGAAAATGGGTTTTTCTAGTCTTACTTTTCTGTATTTTGGAAAGAAAATTTCATCATATAGCATGCAAGGCCAAAGTAAAGAGTGGTAAAAGAGTCTCCAAATGGGAACAAGAAGAAGTATGGGCTTGAATCCGTATACTTTGAATAAATATTTTGTATTTCGGAAATGTTTAAACATTGCTAACCCATTCAGCAGCAAGCGAAACAGTTGTAAAACCGGCAGCTACCGATGTCATGATGATTTTATCTCCTTTGGCAATGCCTTGATTTTGCAATAGGTAATCCAGTGTCATAGGAATAGTTATGTTTACTGTATTGCCATAAAGGTGATGGGTTACAGGAGCTTTTTTCATGCTAACGTTCAGCTTCTTGTAGATTTCTTTGATGATCTTTTTGCCCGGTTGATGCGATATAAAATGATCAACATCTTTTAAATCCCACCCTGCTTTTGAAACTGTATCCTGGATTACACCTGGAACATGAGTTCTGCCCAACTCAAATAATTCTTTGTTATGAGAGATAAATTTCCCATTTACAGGAGTCTGACATATGTCATAGCTTTCTGGCAAACTGAAATTTACTGCTGCTTTTAATTTTGCACCAGCTTCATTCAGTATATCTCTGCTTAGCACCCATGCGGCAGCACCACTTCCCAAAGTTAATCCTGCAGACTTTGTGGCAAGTTCCTCAAAATTTTGAATATTGTAATCGATGCAAATATCAGGGAAGTCCAGAGCACAACAAAGTACATTGTTAATAGAAGGATCTGTTTGCATTAATGAGCCTGCAACAAAAACAGATTGTAACATTCCTGCACAGGCAGATGTAACATCGAAGGCATGGGCTTTTTTTATTCCCGTTTTTCCGGCAACTTCCATAGCTACTGCTGGTTCAAAGTATTCGCGGTAGATACCTGCATAGATAACAGTATCAATGTCAGAAGGCTTTAATTTGTTTTCCTCCAGGTTCTTATGAACAGCTTCAACAATATAATCTACTGGCTTTTTATCAGGAGCTGTCCCCAAATACCGTGTATTTGAGTCACAATAACGAAAAACCATTTTAATTCCTTGTAAAACCTTTTTGAGCTCTGTGTCTTTACCTTCAAAATTATCACTTACTTTATCTAAAATTTCTTGATTTGAAATTTTGTTCTCAGCAAATACAACAGACGGTTTTGAGATGATAACAGGTTTTTCGAACATATTAGTTTTGTAAAGCAAAGCTCAAAGATATTACAATAATCCTGAAACTCTTAATTGGTAGTTGATTTTTGCAGATTTCATATAAAATGCAGTAGTTTTGTATCTATGAGGCT
>PKSZ01000129.1 GCA_002869425.1 Marinilabiliales bacterium | reverse complement strand
TTACAACACTAACAAGTACAACAGGCAATTTTTATGATACAGGTGGTTCTTCTGCCAACTATGGTGATGATGAAAGGCTTTTATGGTTAATTCAACCAGCCAATGCTGAAGCCATTACTATTTCATTTACGTCATGGGATCTTGAAGCCAATTATGATTTCATGTATATTTATGATGGCGATAATGAATTTGCACCACTAATTGGACGGTACAATACAATTAGCCCGGGTACCATTACTTCTTCTGGCGGAAGCTTGCTGATTGAATTCAGATCAGATTGTGCAACCAATAATGCAGGCTGGGAAGCCAATTGGACTACAACCACACTTGATGTAACAGCACCAACAACAATCGTAACAACCCCAACAGAATGGGTTAATACGGATTTCACAGCCTCTTTTACTGATGAAGATGATGTCGATGGTACAGGTGTTGAAAAAGCGTTTTATCAAGTTATTGATTATGATGGAACAGAATGGAGAGCCAACGCCTCAGAAGGGTTTTACTCTGATAATTTCGATGGAACAAGCATTCATACTGACTGGACCAATGTTACCGGAACATGGTCTATATCCAACGACTACCTGACACAAACCAATGAAGCAGAAGACAATACAAACATATACACATACTTGAACAGCAGTCTGTCAAACCGCTACTTGTACCATTGGGGAGGAAGCATTAGTGGTACTGGTGTGAACCGAAGAGGAGGGTTTCATTACTTTTGCGACCAACCTGATTTAACCAACCGAGGCAATTCATATTTTATTTGGTTCAGAATAGATGATGATGCAATCCAACTTTATAAAGTTGAAGACGATGTATTTTCAATGATTGCTCAGGAATCATATGATTTCAATGCAGGACAATGGTATGATTTCAAAATAGCTTATGATAGAATTACTGGCGAACACTGGGCATATATTAATAACGAACTTGCGCTTAATTGCACAGATCTTTCACCATACAGCTCAGGAGATTATGTATCCTTCAGAAGCGGTAACAGCATTATGGAGGTTAATAACTTTAAAGCATATAGATCCAGGTATCCATCTGTTGATGTAACAGTTGGAGCTTCAGGACAAGCAAGATATCAAAATGCAAATCCTTCAACACCTGCAGCAAGAGTGAAGAGTATTGTACAAGATGGAGCAGGAAACCTATCTGCCATTGATTACAGTGAAGTAAATATCGACTGGACTGCGCCATCAAGTGTATCTGTCAATGATGGTTCAGGAGCTGATCAGGATGAAACCTATAGTACTTCTCAACTCTTTGTGAACTGGACAGATGCTACAGATAATCACTCCGGAATAAACGAATACTTTTACTGTATTGGAGATACTCCCGGAGGAAATAATATTGTTGGATGGACCAGCAATGGTACATCAACTGCAGTTACTGTAAACAGCTTGTCCCTTTCAGTAGGAACAAGTTATTATGCATCAGTAAAATCCATAAACGGAGCCAGTCTTGAAAGCCCCATTGCAACATCTGATGGTATTACTGTTTTAACAGCATCTGGTGATCCGGTAGCTGATTTTTCATGGTCTTCAACTGATATTTGTTTGGGAGATTCAATCTATTTTACCAACACATCCGTTGATGCATCTTCTTACCTTTGGACAATTACAGGAACAACCACTTTTACAAGCACAGACGAAAATCCCGTTTTCAAACTAACAGAAGGAACTTATAATGTTCAATTAACCGCGTATGGAAACAGCACATCTGATGCTATCGAATACGCAATTACAGTTACAGAAAATCAGCTTCCTGAGGCCAACTTTAGTGCATTGGAAACAACATTGCATTTGCCTTCTGCAACTGCATATTTCACAAATGCCTCAATCAATGCAGATGGCTATATCTGGATCTTTGGCGATGGAGATGTATCGTCTGATATTAGTCCGTGGCACAACTATACAGACATCGGCACATACACTGTTTCATTGATTGCACAAAGCAATTATTGTAAAGATGATACACTCACAATCTCAGATTACATCCAGGTTCTGGAAAACGAACCCCTGCCAGAGGCGAATTTCACAATAGAAACAACAAGTATATGTGAAGGGTTACCATTTGTATTTACAAATGAATCATCCAATGCGACTAGCTATTTTTGGAATTTTGGTCCCGATGCTAGCCCAGCAAACAGCAATGAAGAAAACCCTGAGGTTTATTATCCTTCAGGCACTTATAATGTTCAATTGATTGCATACAACAATACGGGTAATGACACAACAACCCAAAATATAACAGTGACCGTTAGTCCATCTGCGACAGCTGTTTTTTCAGCCATTGAAACAGAATTAACTATGGATGATCCCACAGCCTATTTTGTGAACAATTCACAAAATGCAGACAGCTATGTCTGGCTTTTCGGAGATGGAGAATCAACTGTTGATGAATCTCCGTGGCACACCTACGCACAAACAGGGTACTATGATGTTACCCTAATTGCAGTGAACATGCTTTGTGATAATGACACCATGATAATTGACAACTTCATACATATTGATCAAGCTCCTCTGGCACCAATTGCTAATTTTTCGTATTCAACAACAACAATCTGCGAAGGTGAAAGCATTATATTTACCAATCTGTCAGAAAATACTGATTCGGTTCTTTGGTCTTTTGAAAATGGTTCGCCTGAAAACTCAACGGAAGAAATGCCTGCGGTTATTTTACCCGAAGGATTTAGCAATATAAGTATTACTGCTTATGGAGATGGAATGGAAGATACATACAGCCAGTCTGTTTCCGTTAGCTTTTTACCATCTCCTATTGCTGAGTTTTACGCTACGGAAACTTATTTACAATATCCGGATAGCATGGTATTCTTCATCAATAATTCACAAAATGCGGATTCATATTCTTGGAATTTTGGTGATGGAAGTGAATCATCGGATGTCAACCCATGGCATGCATATAGTGATACCGGATACTACTCTGTAAGTCTTGTTGCTGTAAATAGTACCTGTCCAAACGATACTCTCGTTATGGAAGACTATATATACATCGAAGGTCCAAACTTAATTTCTTCAGTTATAGAAAACAATGTTCGTATCTATCCCAATCCTTTCACAGATCACCTGGTAATAGAATTCAACCAACCAATTGAAAAGGTAAAGATTATCTCCGTTGACGGGAAAATTGTTTATTGTCAGGAAAAAGAGGCAATCAATCGCTGGGTAATTAATCTTGAAAGCGAATTAAGTTCAGGTAATTATCAACTTCAGATATTTACCAATGAAAACACTTATAATTATAAACTGGTGAAGTAATATTAAAATGGCAAATGCTTAAGGTCAACATTTCCGCCTCAAATAATTATACCAACGCGTTGACCTTTAAATACTTTGGGATTTTCCATTATTACAGCTAAAGGAACAGCTGATGAAGGTTCTATAATAATCTTCATCCTTTCCCATACCATTTGCATGGCCTGAATTATACTATCTTCAGATACTGTATAGATATCATCAACATTTCCCATGATGATATGAAATGTTAAATCCCCAAGGCTTGTTAACAATCCATCAGCAATTGTTTTTGGATTCTCAGAAGAATAAAAAACTCCATTTTTAAAAGATCGATAAGCATCGTCTGCCATTTTAGGTTCAGCACCAAAAACTCTTAATGACTTTCTGAAGCCTTTGCAGGCAATTGCTGTTCCACTTAACAATCCACCTCCACCTACCGGGGCCATTACAACTGTTAAATTATCAATTTCATTACACAACTCAAGAGCTGCTGTTCCTTGTCCCTGAATAATTGGACTACAATTGTATGGATGAATAAAAAATGCACCTGTTTCATCAATCCATTCCTGCAATGTAGTTTCCCGAGCCAATAATGTAGGCTCACAATATCGTATCTCAGCACCATATGATTTAACCGCAAGCTTTTTTATTTCAGGAGCATTTTCAGGCATAACAATTTGTGCTTTAACTCCTAGTTTTGAAGCAGCCAGAGCCAACGCTGCAGCATGATTTCCTGAAGAATGCGTAGCCACACCATTTCTTAATTTATCTTTTCCGAGCATCAAAACTGTATTGCTCGCTCCACGAAACTTAAAAGCCCCTACTTTTTGAAAGTTTTCACACTTAAAAAATATCTCTGTTCCAAGAATACTGTTAATAGATTCAGAAGAAAGAACAGCTGTATTATGAATCCATTTTTCAATTCTCTTTTTTGCATCAACTACATCCTGAAATACGGGAACACGCTCGAATTGATTAACCATATTGCAAGCTTTTTTTTATTTCCTCAATTAATTCTTTGGGGAAATTACGTGAAACAGGAACTGAAATATCAATGGATTTCAGTAAAAATTTATAAGCTCTCGAATTACCAGATACAACATCAATGTAATTCCTATTAACAATAAAAGAATTATGGCAACGTAAAAAACATTCATGCCCAGAAAGTTGATCCTCAATGCTTTTCATTGAAACACGAAGCATTGTTTTATGTGTTTTATCTTTATCCTGTATATACAGTGTTGAATAATTTTGCGAGGCCTGAATCAATATTAACTGCTCAGGATCAACAAATACTTCCTTTTTTGTATCTGATTTGATATGAATTCTCTTACCTCTATCATTTTCATATGAATTTTTATCATATTCATTTACTTTCGCTTCCCACGAAAGCGTACTCTGAAGACTAAACAATAATAAGAATACAGGTACAGAAGAAATGATCAACTCATCAACTACAATATCGAGCAAATTCGGTTTTGAATTAATTTCCAGAAAGACAATGGCCAAAAAAGACAAAAGAGTTGAAGACAAAATAAAAATCAGCAAATTAAATGAAACCGTTAATACCAAAGTATTTCGCTTTACTATCCTGGAAAACCAATAACCAGAGACTATACTCAACAAAACAGCTAGCACTTGCAATATTGAGAAAATAATTTGCGTGCCTATTCTTTCATCATTTACTAAAGAAATACCAAAAGGCTCCAGAATAGAAATAATAAGCATTGCATAGACTCCGGTTATGAGTGAAAGCATCAGAGCCCTAACCGGACTCAGCAAACCCGACAAGGGTTCATCAGTATCCAGGATAAACCAGCTTAAAATTTTCTGCTTATTTATAAATTCATGCATTGAGTCCGTTAAATTACACAGATTGTTGCGATTATGCAATTCAAAATTATAATTGAAGTTTGTTAATTGATATAATTATTCATTAAAAAAAGTTTCTTAAAATTGTCATTGATATAATAACTCAAATCAAACATACAATTATTTATATATTTGTACATAATAAATTTTAACATAATGAAAGTTTGTTTCGTACTACTTTTCTCTATAATCTGGACGCAATTAGTTGCCCAAGACACAAATGATAATCACGTAAAATGGGACTATACAATTGACAAGCAACAAGATTCTATAATTATTCAATTCAAGGCAGATATAGAAGATCAGTGGCATATGTATTCGCAAAAAACCGAAGGTACTATGCCCCTATATTTTTCCATCATTGAATCTGATGCTTTTGATGTAATAAGCGACTTTATTGAATTGAGTCCTTTTAAAGAAAAATATGAAGAAGTTTTTGACGCCAACACTATATTTTTTGATGTTGAGGCTTCATTCAAACAAATTATTTCCAGAAAATCTAAAGCATCCTTTACCATTGAAGGATCCATTGATTATCAGATATGCAAAGAGTCAATCTGTGTTCCCGAGTCTTATAAGTTTTCAATTACCATAGATTAAAAATATTAAAGATGAAACACCTTAGTTTTCTTTTTTTAACGCTGTTTATTTCAATGTCATCGGTTTATGCCCAAATGGAACCGCAAAGGATTCATTGGAAAATGAATGTTGTAAAAACTGGTGAGCAGGAAGTTACATTACAAATGGAATCTACTCCTGATGAGCATTGGCATTTATATGGACTAAAAGATGAAATGTATCCTGTTTATTTTGAATATGCAAAATCAACGAATTATTCAACCGTAGATAGTACAATTGAATTCCCGGAAATTGAAGCCAGCTATGATGAATTAATGGGTGCTAACCGGGCTCAATTTAATGGAAAAGCCCTGTTTATTCAAAAATTCAAGCTTGAGTCAGATACGGCAACAATCAAAGGATATATTGATTATCAAACCTGTATCACAACTGAAGATGGGAGATGTTTACTTGAAAAACAAGACATAGACATTCCAGTTAATATCAATGATATTCAAGAGATCAGCTATGATAATATATTGGCAGATGCCAAGAAAAACTATAAGATCGTTGAAGAAACACATGGTGAGAAAACAGAATCAGACATAAAAGTGAAAGAAGAAGCGGAAGAAATTGTTACAGATGGAGGAGAAACTGATGATCTGAAAACCAAGTCATTATGGGCAATTTTCTGGGTTGCATTTGGAGCTGGTTTAATTGCAATCTTCACTCCTTGTGTACTTCCAATGGTACCTATGACTGTAACCTTTTTTATGAAAGGTTCTGAGGATAAAGGAAAAGGGAAGCGACAAGCATTATTTTACGGAGTATCAATCATTATAATTTTCATGCTGATCGGAACCATAGTTTCCTTAACGCTTGGTCCATCTTTTGCACAATGGCTTAGTACACACTGGCTACCAAATATATTCTTCTTTGTAATCTTTCTGGTTTTTGCAGCAGCATTTTTTGGCATGTTTGAACTGCGAGTTCCGAACTGGATGATCAATAAATCAGATAAGCAAGCAGATAAAGGAGGTTTGTTTGGAACTTTCTTTATGGCATTTACACTTGTTCTGGTTTCATTCTCATGCACAGCTCCTATTGTTGGAGCCATACTCGTGATGGCAGCCCAGGGAGATGTAATGCAACCATTAATTGGAATGCTTGGGTTTGGTCTTGCATTTGCACTTCCTTTTACCCTTTTTGCAATGTTTCCTAAATGGTTAAACTCTATGCCTAAATCCGGTGGTTGGATGAACGGAATTAAAGTTATTCTCGGTTTTATCGAATTGGCTTTAAGTTTGAAATTCCTAAGTGTTGCAGATATGACTTACCATTGGGGATTACTGGATAGAGAAATATATCTCGCCTTGTGGATTGCTATTTTCACACTAATGGGCTTATATCTACTAGGAAAAATTAAATTTGCTCACGACAGTGATTTACCATTCCTGAAAGTGCCGAGACTAGCACTATCAATTATTACTTTCGCTTTTGTAGTATACCTTATACCCGGTATGTTTGGAGCTCCATTGAAAGCATTATCCGGATGGATTCCACCAATGGCAACGCATGATTTCAATTTGATGGAAGCTGGAGGAATGGGAGGTGGACATTCTTCATTTAAAGTAAAAGAAGATATATATTCAAAAGGTGGAACGCCTAAATACGCAGATGTTATTCATTCTCCTCATGGAATTCAGGGATACTACGACTATGAACAAGGACTTGAGGTAGCAAAAAAGCTAAACAGACCTGTATTTATTGATTTTTCAGGACACGGTTGTGTTAATTGTAGAAAAATGGAAGAACAAGTTTGGAATGAAGATCCAGTCTTGAAAAGACTCATTAATGATTTTATTGTAATTCAGTTATATACAGATGATAGAACCGGTTTGGCTGAAGAAGACTGGACACCGGCTAATGAATCGCATGATGGCGTAGAAAAGAAAACACTGGGAGATAAATGGGCTGATATGCAAATCAAGCGTTTTAAAAGAAACTCTCAACCTCAATATATACTCCTAAATCCCGATGGCGAAATGCTGATTAAAGAAACACGTGGATTTAATTTGGATGTGGACGAGTATGTTAAGTTTCTGGACGACGGAATTGAAGCTTTCAAGAAAAGCCAGAAAAAATAATAAATACAATCCCGGCCGATGGTCGGGATTTTTATTTTCCTCTTTGTGCCCTCTGCCAGTTTACACTTTGTTTTCCAGAAATATATCGAAAGAATCCTAAGTACATACACAAATTCATTATAAAAAGATAATAAGGCACAAAGATTATCTTAAACTTTACTTCTTTTTCTTCCAGCATCCAACCCGTTAATACCATCAGGTAAAACAAAAGCTGAAATACAAAGGTTATAAAATACAGCAAGCCCTTACCTCCCAATACAAATTCAGCAGCCAAATCCATGTTTACAAAGAAAACCAACAGTAAGGAAATTGGTACAGCAACCCACCTAAGTACTTTATGTGACCAATACTGAAAACTCAGCATTCCGTACCTGAATATATTCAACAAAGGAGCTAACCTTTTCATCGACTGCATTCCGCCTGCTGCAATTCTGATTTTTCTTTTCAATTCCTCTTTCACATTGGCAGATGCTACTTCAATCGCGTATGCCTCAGGATCATATTGTATCTCATAACCTTGCATGGCCACTCTCAACGAGATAATAAAATCATCAAGCAAGGTATCTGCTTCTACTTCCTGAAAAAGATCAGTCCTTATTGCAAACAATTCTCCTGCTGCTCCTACTACCGAATATACATGGGCCTCCTTTCTTTTTAGCCAGGACTCATATTTCCAATAGATTCCTTCTCCTGATCCCGCGGCGCTATCAGTATCTTTATTAACAATCCGTTTTTCACCAGCCACACAACCTACTTTCTTATCCGCAAAAAGAGCGGCAATTTTCCTTAATGAATTTTTACCCAATTTTGTATTCCCATCAGAAAAAACCACAATCGGTGTCTTAACATATTTCATACCCCGATTCATTGCAGCTATTTTACCATTTCTTCTCATCCAATCTTCCTTGGCTTCTTCTGATGCAAATTCATCTGAACCATACCAACTATTCTGATTACCTGTAGAAT
>PKSZ01000359.1 GCA_002869425.1 Marinilabiliales bacterium | reverse complement strand
TGTTTTTACTGCAAAGTAAAAGTTTTGTACTACGTAAAAAAGACGCAGGCTTGTTGCACGACTACCTTTTGTATGCTGACAAAAGGCAGCAAAAGTAGCTGCGTCACACAACACATCACCACCCATTAATGGCTCGATTGCTTACGCTCCCTTCGCCAAATGGGTCCCGGCAATGTTTGTGATTGCCGAGAAAGAATTGCATCGCAATTAATAGCCCTAAGCAAAATAATCGGAAACCCATAGGGTTCTGAAAGCGTTAAAAAGTACCAGCTGTTTGAAGGATGCCGAAGGCATACAAGTTCTTACTTTAGTGGCAGAAACAGTGATGGGTGATTCCCCTATCTAAGAGTGTGTCCAATAATGGTCATCCTCTTTATTTTTGTGCTTAAAAGTATTTTTTCGTTTTGTGTTGGCTTATTTTTGAAATCTCTTCTAGCATATTGTTTGCGAGTCTTGAGGCCCCAAGTCTGAAATATTTAGGAGTAAGCCATTTTTCTCCAAGAATTTCTTCTACTATTGTGTAGTGTATTATTGCATCCAATGGTGTAACAATTCCTCCAGCTGGTTTTAAACCAATCATTTTCCCGGTTTTATCATAAAATTCCTTGATTGAAAGGGCCATTACATAAACAGCTTCTGGTGTTGCTGCTGGTTCCAATTTTCCTGTTGATGTTTTAATGAAATCGGCTCCGGCTTCCATGGAAAGAATGCTGGCAAGTTTGATGGAAACATAGTCTGGAAGCAAGCCTGTTTCAAGTATTACTTTTAAATGGGCATTTCCAATGGCTTCTTTAATTAGAGCGATTTCTTTAAAAATAGTATCAAAATCTTTCTCAAAAAATGTACCTACAGACATTACAATGTCGACTTCATCGGCACCTTTTTCTACAACCATTTTTGATTCAGCCAGCTTTACTGAGATAAAGGTCTGTGAAGAAGGAAACCCGGCTGCTACAACCGCAATATTAACATCTGTAGTTAGGTTCTTTTTTAATAATTCTACAAAAGGAGGATATATACAAATGGCTGCAACATTTTTCAAATCAGGGAAATGAGTATTAAACTCATTAACCTTCTTACACATATTTATAACTTTTTCATTTGTGTCTTGCGTGTTTAACGTAGTTAGATCAATAAAGCTTAACGCTTTTTTTAATTTTTCAGCCTTAATTTCTCCTTTGGCTTTTTCTATTATTCTCTGAACATTACGATTAATTTCAGCTGAATCCATTTCAAGGTTAAATTTTTCTTCTAAATTTTTCATATCGGTATGTTTTACTATTCTTTTGTTATTGATGCTATCAAAGATAATGCTTATTTCAGTTTTTTATTGTTTTTGTGTCTTGTTGAATCTCTTAGTGTCTTTTTTTCAATGTTTTGCTTAAAAGCTTCTTCAAGGTCAATTCCTGTTTGATTGGCAAGGCAAATGAGAACCCAGAGAACATCTGCCAGTTCATCCTTAAGCTCGGCTTTCTCATCACTTTTTTTGCTTGATTGTTCTCCATATTTCCTGGATATTATCCTGGCCACTTCTCCTACTTCTTCTGAAAGAATAGCCATGTTGGTCAATTCACTAAAATAACGAACGCCAAGCGTTTTGATCCAATGATCAACTTTTTGTTGAGCTTCTAGTATGGTCATTTTTCTTAAAATCTTTTATATTTAGCAATATCGTTAAAATTAGGCAAATAGTGAAAACTATAAGGGTAGAAATATCAGCAAGGGTTTCACTGATTTTAATGCCTGTAGTTTCTTTAATAAGATAAACAATATAGGAGTGGGTATCAGGTATTTCTCCAAGTTTAGTTTTTATTTGCCAGTGCCAGTCTGTGCAAAAGCAATATCCAAGTCCATACCATATGCCTGCAACGGTCCAGGATAATAAGGTTATAATCATGGTAATCAGATGTATTTTTCTGGTTTTCTTCCAAACCCATCCCGTAATATTAAACAAAGTAAACAAGCTATGGAAAATGATGAAAAATGCATCCAGAAATTTAAGCCAAAAGCTATCCATTATGGTTTGAAGAATTTATAGGCATACTGTTTGTTTTCACACTTAAATACCACTACATAAATGGAGGAAGGTATGTCTTGAAGTGCAATTTTGTTTATTCCGGATTGTTTTGAAATGGTTGTATTATAAACTACTTTTCCCTGAAGGTTTTGTATGCTAATCTGCATATCTTTTAGGAAAACATTGCTGTTGATCATAAGCGAACCATCTTTGTATGTGCAATTTTGCGTGTTTAATTTCGGAATTAAAAGATTTGTGCAATTTTCAAAAACAACAATTACAGAATCTTTGTCCCTGCAATAGATGTCTTCAGGGTTATATGCACCAAAAACAAACAGATATGAACCGTATTCACTCACATTTACCTGAGATTCATGATTGTCAGGAGGGTAAGAGTTCCATGTATATGAAGCTGTAGCAGGACTTCCACAAATGCAATACGACCATATATAGTTAAAATATTCGGGCCCTGTAACGGGTTGAAATGTATAAGACAAATCGCATATTGTATCGTCAGGTCCTGCATTTGGATCAGGCTCTTTGATAAAATGAATCCAAACACTGTCTGTGGCAGTACAAGTATCGGAATATATAGTCCAGGAAAACTGCACATCAACGGATGTGAAATTATTGTAGGAATTTAGTAATGGTAATTTAACGCTTGCATAGGGTGCAGAACTATCGCTCCATTCAGCATTGGGATAGCTACTTGCCCATATAGAAGAATAGCCTGCCGGAACTTGTGTTGCATTAAATGTGTAGTTGTTTCCACAGATCGTGTCTTGGGCTCCAGCATCAGTGATGCATTGGGCGTTTAAGTGTACTGACGGGAAAGCAATAATTAATAATATTAGAATAATTGTGTATTTCATTCTTTCTTTTTACTGTCAATTAAAATAGTTACTGGTCCGGAATTAACCAGAGAAATATTCATCATGGCTCCAAATTTACCCGTTTTTACAGTTCGACCAAGTTCGTCTGACAAACGAGACACAAATTTCTCATATATTGGAATTGAAATATCTGGTTTGGCAGCATGAATATAAGAAGGTCGGTTTCCTTTTTTTGTTTTTGCATGCAAAGTAAACTGGCTAATAGTAAGTATTTCACCGTTGATATCTTGAACAGATTTATTCATGATACCGCTTTCATCATTAAAAATTCTTAATTGTACGATCTTCTTACATAGCCAGTTGATGTCTTCCTCATGGTCTTCATTCTCAATTCCAACCAAAATCAAAATCCCTTGATTTATTTTAGAAAATATTTTGTTGTCGATTTCAACCGATGCTTTATCTACTCTTTGCAGAACTACTCTCATACTTACTGGTATAAATTTTGTTTAATACAATTTGCGTTATTCAACTGAATGGCTTTCGTTTACACTAATATCTTTTTATGGATGGTCAAATATTTGAAACAAAAGCGCTCATAACTAAGTATAAAACTAATAAACCTAATTGGAATGAAAAAATCTTTACTTTTTCTACTTTGTTTACTAATTATAAATGGAGTATGGTCCCAGATTCCGTCAGGGTATTATGATTCTGCGGAAGGATTGACAGGAGATGCTTTAAAAGAGGCATTGCATGAAATTATTGATAATCATTATGAGTTAAGTTATGATGATTTGCCGGAATTACTTGAAGATACAGATGAAGATCCGAATAATAGTAACAATGTAATTTTGCTGTATACTGGAAGAAGTCAGTCGAAAAGTTCTTTTGGAGGAGGCGCAGATGATTGGAACAGAGAGCATGTTTGGGCTAAATCTCACGGAGATTTTGGCGAAAGTAAACCTTGTGGAACAGATGCACATCATATTAGGCCTACAGATGCCAGTGTGAATAGCTCAAGAGGAAATCTTGATTTTGACAATGGTGGAAATTATCATAGTGAGGCCACACAATGTAGATATGATAGTGATTCATGGGAACCAAGGGATGCTGTGAAAGGTGATGTAGCCAGGATGATTCTTTATATGGATGTTAGGTATGAAGGAGATAATGGAGAGTTGAATCTGGAATTGGTTGATGCTGTTAATACAGATCCGAATCCGCTTTTTGGGAAAAAATCCGTTTTGTTACAGTGGCATGAAGATGATCCGCCTGATGATTTTGAAAGACACAGGAATGATGTAATTTATGGGGTGCAGGGAAACAGAAATCCTTTTATAGATAGACCTGAGTTCGTTGATCTTATTTATGATCCCTCTGCTTCGATAGAAGAGAAAGCGTTCGATGATGATTTTTCGGTTGTTACCTATCCAAATCCGGCAAAGGATGTATTGTATATAAGTGGTAATAATGTTGAGGGCAAAAAGTTTAAGGTAACCTTTATTAATGCTATTGGTAGTCCGGTAAAGACAGTTGAGAATGTTAGTTTTGATAAGAGGACAGAACTTAAGATTAATGATTTGCGTATAGGGGCTTATTTTGTGAAATTTGAATCAGATAATCGAGCCATTGTTAAAAGGTTGGTCGTAAATAAATAGTTGAATAAGAAGGCAAATTGTTTGTCAAAATATAATCTGTTGATATACAGGTTAAATTTTAGTATTTTTGTAAAAGCTAACTAAAATAGGTGTTTATGTTTGGATTAAAATTTCCGGGAGTCATTCTCTTTTGTGCACTATTTGCTTTTATTTTCGTTTCCTGCAGTGAAAAACAGAATGAAAATATTGAAGTCGCATCCAATGATGTGTCGAACATTGACGCATCGCATATAGAAACAGATAATGTGTTGAATGAGCAGGATACTATGACACAGGTATTTTATGATTTAACTTCTCCTGTTCAATTGACAAATTTTGTGCGTTATTCAAATACTGCTTTCAAACCAGAATTATTAAACGAAACAGGAAATAAAAGCAGGTATACTTCCAATGTGAAACTGGCATTAAACATGGGTGTATTTGGTACAGATATGATTTATAGTCGTCTGTTTAATGAAAAGCAGGCTGCCATCAATTATCTGGCAACCATAAAAAATTTAACCAGGGATCTTGGCATACCTGAAGAGGAAGTTTCGAAGACACTGGGAAAGGCAGACCAGTTTATGGATAGCCAGGACAGTATTTTTAACCTGATTCAGGATGCGTATTTGCATGCTGATGATTACCTGAAAGACAATGACAGGAAGAGCACGGCAGCGCTGATTTATTTCGGAGGATGGGTTGAAGCTCTGCATATTGCCATTAATCTTTATTATGAGCAAAATTCTGATAAGAATAAAATAGCCGAACATATTGCTCAGCAAAAATTTTCATTGAATAATATTCTTGTGTTGTTGCAAAATTCTTATGACAATCCCGATATACACCATTATATTGTGATGGTAAAGCAACTTAAAAAAATATATGCTGATATCGATATTGTAGTGGGTGGTGTGAGTACTGAAATTGATACGGTTAACAAGGTTATCAAATTGGATGGAAGTACTGCTGTAATATCAGAAAATCAGATAGTTGAGATAAAGAAAGCCATTCATAGAATACGCCAGGACATAGTGTCTTAGTAGCTCCATCGAATTCTAAGAAAACCCATTGTGAAATTCTGCCTTTCAGATATTCCCGCTGTATTGTTAAATTCGCCACTGAAAGCCTGCACAAAAAGCGAAAGATCCATACTGTTTGAAACGGAATAATCAATTGAAGGACCTATAAAATATCCTTTCAAATCTGGGAAATACATTGCAGATATGTTTGTGTTGATTAGTGGTGATACTGGGTAGCCCATTTGAGCAAAAATATTGTATTCAGTAAAGGCCATATTTTTAACAGACAAAGGCGCATTGTAATATTGAGTATAGCTGAAAACTTGTTGATTTGAAGGCATCTGTCCGTAAAATGCTTCTAATTGAAGAAAAAGTGAGTTTGAAAAAGTATAATCTGTGGATAATGAAATAAAAAACAATCCACTTGTATCCGCAATATTTTCTATGGGATGGAAATAACTCATTTCACCTCTAAAACTTGCATTTTTAACAGCACCAGACCATCCCAGTCCAATTGCAGCATCTTCTTCATCCAATACTCCAGCCAATATTTGCATATCGTAATTCCATTTGTTTAAACGGATGAGTGTTGCAGCTGTAATTTTTTCATTTTCATTTATTTTTGCAGCCAGCTCCACTGATGAAGTCATGCCTGTATAATACTGAATTCTTAAGGCATCACTACCAGGCTTTTCAGGGTAGTCAAAATCAAAAAATGAATAATTGTTGAAAAGATCATTGGGGTTCCATATCAGAGTTTGCCCCCAGTTGATTCGTTGTCTTCCGAGCTTAATATTAAGGTTCCCTTTTTCATAATCAATCCATGCCCTGTCCAGCGCAGTATTGATAAGAACAGATTTTTTTTCTATCCAGTTTTCAGATAAATCAAGCCAACCCCTGTCTGCCGATATAGTTGCAGCATATAGTCCCAGTGTGTCAAATCGAATACGGTCACCCATCATGATCCTGTTGCGTGCCTGTATGCTTATATTAATAGAATTACTTGCATACCAGGTGAAGTTCATCCTGTTGTGTATCAGGTTATCATTAACCCAGATACCATCAATGTCATCCATCATAACCGATTGCATGTTGTTCAAGTAGCCCGTAAATGACCAGTTTTTGGGTTTTTCCTGTGAAAAGGATACAAATACCCAGAGCGACAGGATGAAGGCGAATATGTAATTATTTATTTTCATCGGAAATTACCTTACCGTCTTCAACTGTGATAACTCGTCTGGCTTTTTTTACCACACGTGCATCATGCGTAGAAAAAATAAAAGTTATATTTTCTTCCTTATTCAATTTCTCCATAATATCCAGTAGCGTTTCTGTAGATTTCGAATCCAGGTTTGCTGTGGGTTCATCAGCAAGAATGAACTTGGGCTTTGATGCAAGCGCTCTTGCCACGGCAACTCTTTGTTGTTGCCCTCCTGAAAGCTTACCCGGTCTGCTGTTTTCTCTTCCTTCCAGTCCAACAGCCTTCATAAGTTCCAGTGCTCTTTTTGCTCTTTCTTCCTTTGGCCATTTTTGCAGCTGCATAATAAATTCAACATTTTCTTTGGCTGTAAGGACAGGAATTAGGTTGTAAGCCTGAAAAACAAAACCAATATTGTTCAGCCTGAAATCTATCAATTGTGATGGTTTCATGTCACTGATTTTAATATTATTGATTGTGATCTCGCCTTTTGTTGGGCTATCCAGACCTCCCAGCATGTTGAGCATGGTTGTTTTTCCTGATCCTGAAGGCCCAACAATGGCTGCGAATTCACCTTCTTCATAACTTAGGTCGATACCATTTACAGCGTGGACAGGAACTGTAGATTCATCGTAAATTTTATGCAGGTTTTTAATTTCAATTACTTTCATGGTTTTTGGAATTATATTTTACATTTCTGTTCTGATCGCTTCCGATGGATTTAACTTAAGGGCTTTTCTGGCTGGATATATGGATGCAAAAACACCTGTTATTATTACAAGTGATGTTACGCCAAGGTAATAGTCAATCCCAATGGTGGGATATACAATAGATTCATAGCCAATGGCAGAAAATCCCTCTGCATATGCCGAAAAATCAATGCCCGTTTCCCCTGTTACATATACTACAACAGCTCCAACCAACATGCCCAAAGCACCACCCGTAAGTGTGAGGAATATTGTTTCAAGCATAATCATAGAAAATACTCTTTTTTTATTCATACCTACAGCCATAAGCATGCCCAGCTCTTTGACTCTTTCCAGTACAGCCATAAGCATTGTATTCACGATTCCAAATCCTAAGGCCAATAATATTATAATTACAAAGACATAAAGCCATAGATTAAGAAATTCAGCAATCATACCCAGGTCAGGTTGTAATTCGAGCCATGTCATTGTGCTTTGTTGCGGGAACGCGGATGCAATTTTAGCAGCAACTTCATTTGTTTGATTTTTATCATTTAGCAGGATGGCAATTTCATGTGCTGATGAAGTATCAAAGTTGGTAAGTCGTGCCAAATCGTCAAATCTCACAAATGCATTCATCTCATCAAAAGCAGAATTACTGGTTTTGAAAATTCCAACTACCTTGAATGCAGCACCTGTTAGTGTTCCATCTGTACCAACAAAAGTTAGAACTACTTTCGATCTTAAATTTAAGTTTAATTTATCGGCAAATTTTTGGCTTACTACAATTGAATTTTTCTTTTTTGCATCAAAGTATGTCCCGCTGGAGTCATTGATGTATTTATATAGTGAGCTCACTTGTTTTTCTTTTTCAGGATAAACTCCGATTAAATTTACTCCTGTACCCTGGCTTGGCGTATTTGCCATAGCCGTTATTTTCATTCTCTTAGAGACATGTTTTACTTCGGGAAATGAAGCAAGTTTATCAAGAATTTCATTTGCATTGTTAATGTTATAACCAATTTCAATATTTTCCATGAAATTCTTATTGTGAATCTGGATATGAGAAACTTCGTTTTCAATTGCAGCCCTGATTCTTCTTTCGATAATACCATTCATTAAGGCAGATGAAAATACTCCAGCCAGCAGTCCAAGTGTGATTGCAATTACAACAATTAAACTTCTGAGTTTATTTCGCCAGATATTTTTCCATGAGATTGACCAGATCATATCTTAAAATTTAATAATTAACCTCTAATTGATTTCATTACATTTAACTTGGAAATCTTAAACAAGGGATATATGAAAGCTATCAGTACAATTATTGCAACTGTAATGCCTTGATTAACAAAAAAGTCCAATTGCCAAGCGAAAGGCATAACTGGTTCCATTCCATAGTTTTCCATCATTTTTGCCATTTCTCCTGACAATTCTACAGGATTTACTGTAAAAT
>PKSZ01000575.1 GCA_002869425.1 Marinilabiliales bacterium | reverse complement strand
ACTACTTTGTTTTCATCTAACACCGAACTGCTGTCAGGCATTTTATGCTTATAAATTTTAACTGTAAATATTTGATTTGAAGTATCCGGAAGCATTGAAGAGTATAAAATACTATCTTCCGTATAGGGTGTTGCAGCAAAATCGCTATAGTATGAATTTAATATTTCAGGGAGTTTTTCAATTTGAACACCCACAGGATTGAACTTCATTTCAAAAGCTTTTTCACAGCTAATAATTTCTTGTCGTGCTTTAACCGAATTGAATGAATTGCTTTCCTTATTATGTTCGTAATAGTCTCTAAAGTTTTTTTGTGCTTTTAAGTATTGGCCAAGTATTTTTTGCATTTCGGCCAAATGGTATTGTATGTCAGGATATCTTTTTACGCTGTCTCGGAGCAATCTACTGTATATTTTTTCTGCTTCTTCATACTCGAATGATAATCTCAAGGATTCAGCATATTTGTATGCAGCTTCTTCTGTTTTGGTTTTTGAAAGCGCTTTTTTATAAAGTAATGCCGATCTGTAGTAATCTTGTTGAGCAAAACTTTCATCAGCAGCTCTCATAAAATCTTTGTAGTTTTGTGCTGATAAAGTCCCCAATATCATGAGAAGTAATATGGATAGAAAACATGCTTTCATATTACATAAAGGTAGGGCATTTTTTTGTTTCAGGTAGCTTAACTATTCGGGCTTTACTGAAAAGATAAATTATAGAAAGTTCCAGACCTCCCTGTCCGTTGCTGGCAATTCTCAGGTCAGACATATTGATATCATAACTCAGACCAATGTTTACCTCCTTATAATCTATTCCGAGGTATAGAATTCCTGCATCTTTAAATCTACCCCAGCCTCCAAGGTAAATATTTTGAAACGCAGGATGATTCAGATTGTACTTGATATATCCTCCTATGTCCAGTTCCTGAAATCGTCCCTGATCCATATACAGTACAGAAGGAACAAGTGATAACTCATCAGATACAGGGATGGTGCTTTTGGCATACAAATTATATCTGCGATCAAGTTCGTTTAGAGAATTCTCATCAAATGATTGGTCTGGCTGATTCAGATGTGTGAAGGCAATTCCAGCATCAATGGGAATATGGGGCTTTATTTTGTAATGTATATTTCCACCCAGCGTATAATCGATATATGTTAGCTGATTTTCTGTGAAGATTTCACCATGGTCAAGATCGGGATCATATTTGTTTCCATCGTATTGACTGCCGAAATAAAGGTTACTGTAATTGATTGTATTTTGCGTGAAGCCTCCATCAATAGCAACCGAAATGGTTAATTGTTTGTTTCGTAACAGACTTTGATGGTAAGCACCTGATAGTCTGATTTGGTTTGTGCCAAATTCTGAGTCGCCTGCCTTATCATTGTTAAATATCAAGCCTACACCAAATTTGCTGTTCATAATGAATTTATTGTTGAACGTAGCATCAAAAGAGCCGGAATAGGTTTGATAAGGTACAGTAATTGATCTCCATTGAGTTCTTTCATTTGCAACAAGCCTGAAATCGCCATTCATACTGCCCGTAAGCGCCGGATTAAGATTTAAGGGTGATTGAAAAAACTGAGAAAGGTGGATATCCTGTGCTTTTACCGGTGAATAAAAGAACGCAATAATATATAATATGGAAACAATTTTTTTCAATTATCTGATCAACGTAATATTTCCCTTTTTTACAAATGATTCGCCATTTAGGCATCTTGCTTTCAGGTAGTAAACAAACACTGCCGGATCAACCGGGTTTCCTTTGTAGGTACCATCCCATCCAATATTTCCACCATCATCTGTAATTCCCACATCTGTAGTAAGATACATGAGTTCTCCCCAGCGATCATATATCATGAAATAGATTTCAGTGATCATATTGCTATACACTTTCAATAGGTCATTATTGCCATCTCCATTAGGCGTGAAGGCATTAGGTATATAAATATAGGGTTCATCACAGAATACATCATTTACATATATGGTGATTGAGTCGGTCATAGGGCAACCGTTGGTGTCTAGTGCATTCAATATGTATGTTGTTGTTACAATTGGTTCTGCAACTGGATTTGCTGAATTTGGAAAAGTAAGACTTCCGGATGGTGACCAGCTATATACGTTGTGGTACAGATCCGTATGTAGATTGGTGTTTTGTCCCGTGTAAAGAATGGTATCGTCAGCATAAATTGTGTCGATTTCCGGAACATAGTCTGAAATTCCCACATAATAGTCCTGCGTAAATCCACAACCATTCTGATCCGTAACACTGAGCTCATATGTTCCGCTACAAAGATCCAGGTTTACTGAATCATAAACAGCATTGGTCCAGTTGTATGTATAAGGAGGACTTCCTCCGGAAACAGCAACATGAATTTCTCCATTACATGCATCATAGCAGATAAGTTTATAAATCTGTGCATCATGTTCAATTGAGTCGGGTTGTGAAATTGTTATTTGTCTTGTTTTTGTACAATTGTTGGCATCTGTAATGGTAACAAAATAAGTTCCTGAAGCAACATTACTTACAGTTGTTTGTGTGGATATTTGTTCTCCTTCTGCATTTTCCCAGTAATAGCTGTGCGGTGGGATGCCTCCACCAGAATTTATATTTATGCTTGTTTCTTGTCCAAAGCAAGGAATTGGGCTTGCATTAATATTGGCAGAAATTTGCTGAGGCTGATGAACATTAAAATATTGTATTCTTACACAATTGTCCTCGTCAATAACAGTTATTGAATATACTCCTGCACACAAATCAGTAATTTGAGAATTGGTATTTCCATTGCTCCATTCATATGTATACGGTGCGTTTCCATTGGTTACAATAGTCAATAGCTCTCCAGTGCAATTACCATAACAAAGAATATCATCAGATTGCATTATGCTTGCAGATAAATCTGATGGATCTGTAATTTGCAGTTCAATGATTGTGTCACAATTGTTAACATCGCTTATGGTAACTTCATAGTAGTCAGCACATAGACCTGTTGCGTGTGCTGTAGTTTGTCCATCAACCCATAAGTATGAATAGGGTGTTGTGCCACCTGTTGCGCCCACTATTGCTTCTCCACTACAAGTGCCATCACACATTGATCCTGTTGTGTCAACCAGTTCTCCAACGAGCAGGTCTGGTTGGGTAACACTCATATCTAGTGTTTTGGTACAACCGTATGTGTCTTCAATTGTAACTTCGTAGTTTCCTTCACATAGTCCTGATATGTTTTGAGAAGTTTCATTATTGCTCCATTGAAAATCATAAGGTGAAATGCCTTGCTGAATATTTATTTGTGCTGAAGCATCACATAAATTATAACAACTTACATTTTGTATGTTGATGAGGCTGGCTTCAACTTCATCTGTCGCAATTGTAATTGTATCGGTGGCTAAGCATCCATGCTGATTGGTTGCAGAAACAATGTAATCAGTTGTACTAGATGGATTTACAAGTGGTGAATTTGTATTGTTCCCGGAAATAATGCTGTTGACAGGATTCCATTCATATGTGAGAATATCACCTGGGATAAGGTTTTCTGCCTGTATCTGGTAATTACTTCCCAGACAAATAGTTGTGTCTGGTCCGGCTTCAATGCCAACGTCAATAACAGATATATTTACGGTGTCTATTCCATAGGCTCCACAATAGGAACCATTAGCTTTAATATAGTAGGTCCCATCTTCAAAAACCTGGAAAGTGTATTCACTTTGATTCTGATTTGCATTTAATATTGGATTGAAATTAAGGTTGTTCGACCATTGATAACTTACGATATCACCAGGATCAGCAACATCTAATGAAATATTTGCACCATAACAAACAGCTGTATCAGGGACAGCTTCTATCTCAATATCTGTATTCTGAACGATAACTGTTTGAAAAAGACTATCACTACAAACTCCGTTGGATATAATCAAAAGGTACTCTGTTGTAGTTACTGGTGAGGCATACGGATTGGGAACATCTGTAGCACTTAAACCATTTGTCGGTGACCATATATATTCAATATTTGGGTATGGACTTGGTTGAACGCCTATTTGAGGGTTATCTCCAGGACAAATATTGATTTCAGCTAATGAGTCAGTTGAGTTTGAAAGCACTTGTATCTGCTTGTAAATAGTATCTGCCAGATTGCATGTTCCAGGGTTACTGGCAACGAGCATTATGTTGTAAATACCAGATTCAGCATATGTGTGATTTGGATCTTCTGTTGTTGATGTAGTATTATCACCAAAATCCCAGTAATATTCAGTAGCATACAAGCTTGTATTGTTAAAGTTAAATGAATATGGTGCACAACCAACAGGTGGTGGATCAAAGTCTGCAACACAAAAATCATCCATGAAGCTAAATCTGAAAACTGCATTGTTACAATTTGTGGAGTTATTATTGACAGAATGTACTCCGGGAGTTGTTGGAAATGCATCGCAACCACCACAGCTGGCACATACTGATTGGTAGATATTTCCTTTTCTGTCGAATCGGCTGGTTCCTCCATCCACATGATCTGTACCGCATCCTACTGTAGCTGAATGTTGTTCTCCAAAATAGGTTGCGTAATCAATTCCGGATGCATCATCAGACAAAACCATAATATAAAAATCCTGACCATCAGTAGTTAATTGCTCGGCATTGTTGGTAACAGGTAAAGAGTTTGTGCCTTCAATGGTTGTCCAGTCGTTACCCAGAAAATCGTAAGGCCATTCTCTGCCCCAGCCTGAGAGATATACTCTATTGCATACGTCTACTGTAAAAGCAGTGATTGAGATATCAGGCTTAGAATTGTTGTTGCCAAACATGGTAGACCAGATTGTACTGCTAAGTGTATTGTTAAACTTAGTGATGAACTGACCTCCTGCAGGAATGCCATATGCTGCATTGAAAATAAAATTTGCACCTGTAGCTTCTGTTTGCCCGGTTATAAATACATTTTTTGATTTGTCGGTTCTTACAAAATATGCCTGATCATATCTATTCGATCCAAAGTAAGTGGAACTGACAAGTTGAGAACCATCAGAAGAAATATGTGCAACAAATCCATCAGTTGTACCTCCTGCAAAGCTTGTTTGGTAGGATCCTGATGTTATGGGAATATTATTGCTAACAGTTCCACCTGCAATATAAACATCGTCGTCTGCATCTGTGTCTATTGAATATATGGCATCGTCTTCACTACCACCAAAATACGAACTCCATATCATGTTTTGGAGGTTTGCGTCCAATTTAAAAACAACACCTTCCTGTTTTCCTGAATGGTAACTCTGGAAGCTTCCGTTGGTTGTCGGGAAATTATTGGAAAAGGTACAAGTTCCTACATAAACATTATTTTTTCCATCTGTAATGATTTCACCACGGGCACCATCAGCATAGTTGTAGTACAAACTGTCGTTTCCCTGCATGGTAAGAAAATTATTTCCTATCATGTAAGTTTTATAGTTAAGTCCATCATTTGCACTTCCACCAACATATGTGGATGCCAGAAGCTGAGTACCATCTGCACTGAGTTTGGAGACGTATAAGTCAATTCCTTCTGAAAAACGAATAACATTGTCGTAGACAATATTTGTTCCCCCATTAAATGTTGGATCATAGGCATTTGCAGATACAGGAAAATCTGATGAACCCGTAGTTCCAAAAATTAAGAGCTCATTGGATGCATTTACCACCAGGCTGTGCGGCATTTCTTCGCTGTTTCCTCCAATGTACGTTGCATATAATCGCTGTGTTCCATCCGGCGTATATTTTATGATACCTACATCCCATCCGAATTGATACCAGGATGAAGAATAGGCTTCTCCACCGCCAAAATCAATTTGAAAAGCTCCTGTTGATGAGGGATATCCTGTTCCATGAACAATCCCTCCGGAGAATACATTCCCATATAAATCGGGTGTAGCAGTAAAACCCCAGTTGTCTGCAGATGATCCGGTATAAGTCGAGAAAATTAGCTGCGGATCAATAATTAATTCAGTATTTTCATTATATCCCAATGGGAAATTGAATGTAAGGATACTATCCTGAAGATGAAATTCACAGGCAATTTGTACTTCGTGGCCATCAACTAATTGATATGCATAAGGCTGCATTTCGTACACTTTATTTACAGAAGTTTCAATTACCAGATTGTTTTCTTCAAAAGAAAATTTGTCAACTCCATCAAAGAGCATTTGGATATTTTGTATGTTGGCACCTGGCTTTACAATAAAATCGTATTTTAACCCTTGTTCTCCATCGTAAACTTTAAGGTCTATATTATTGTAAATTTCCTGATAAAGAATTGTTTCAAATTTTCTTACCCGGGTAGCCCATTTAGACCTGTCGTTTCCAATAAGATAATTTTCATAATCACTTTTTTCTCCAGAAGGTATTATATTTTTACAGTCAGCATTTAGAAAGTTCACTTTGTATGCATGGTAATGAACAATCCAGGGTGAATGTTTGTGCTCAGATTCCATCCCATGGAAAAGGTGATGGTGGGCAGCAGATTTATATACATCATCTTCTTTGGCAAAACAGTATGTAAAACAATTATCTTCCAGAAAAAGTGATCCATTGGGTATATTTGCTTTGAAGGATACATGATCAGGCCATTGATTTTTATTCTCAATGAATTCAATATGCTGAGCCCAGGCTAACCTTGAAAGCATAAGGAAAAAAGCTGCGATTAGGTATATAAATAATTTCACCCTCATTTGCTAATTAACAATAGATTACAATATTAAAAATATGAAATTTTGTTCAAGGAACAAATGGCATTTACATAAAAGACAGATAATATATAATTATCGTTGCCTTTCTATGTGCTTAAAATAAGACTCAAGCAGGTGACGGGCCGTTTTAAAAGAGCAGGCTTGTTCTTTAACAACTTTGTCTTCAAGGTCCTCAAGTTTCTGTTTTATTTCCGGTTGATTATAAAAGTTTTCTTTAAGACCTTCATTAATGGTTTCATACATCCAGTATTTTGCCTGGTTTAGTCTTCTTTTTTTGAAATAGCCATTATTATTTGTAAACTCCAGATATTCAATAATTGAATTCCATATTTGCGTCAATCCTTCAGTGTGTAGTCCCGAGCAAGTAAATACTTTTGGACTCCAACCGGATTCAGGCAAGGGAAAAAGATGTAGGGCATTTATAAATTCAGCTCTTGCAAGCCTGGCTTTTTCTATGTTATCACCATCGGCTTTATTAATGGCTATAGCGTCAGCCATTTCCATGATACCTCTTTTGATACCCTGTAATTCATCACCTGCACCAGCCAATAATAACAATAGGAAAAAATCTACCATACCATGCACTGCTATTTCTGACTGTCCTACTCCAACAGTTTCTACAAGAATAACATCGAACCCTGCAGCTTCGCATAAAATTATGGTTTCCCGGGTTTTTCTTGCAACACCACCAAGAGAACCACTTGATGGACTTGGACGTATATATGCATTTGGATCAGAGGATAGTTCTTCCATTCTGGTTTTGTCACCCAGAATACTGCCTTTTGTTTTCTCACTGCTTGGGTCAACTGCCAAAACAGCAAGTTTTTTCTTCATACTTGTAAGTTTTTTGCCAAAAGATTCAATGAAAGTACTTTTTCCAACGCCGGGCACACCTGTTATTCCTATCCTAATAGAGTTGCCTGAGTGGGGCAAACATTTTTCAACGATCTGGGCTGCAATTTTTTGATGTGCAAAATTTGAACTTTCGATGATGGTTATTGCCCTGCTTAAAAGTGTAATATTCCCACTTCTTATTCCATTAACAAGTTCATCTACTGATATATCTGATTTTTTCTTGCTTTTGAATTTGTTAATGGCTTCATTGTTTACATCTGATGGCTGATGAACACCTTTGTTTACATGAAGAGCACTTTCATCTTTTAAATCACTCATGACAATTTAATAAACAGATACGCTATGCAAAATTACTTTTTTTTCAGTGTATACTGATAGATTTTTACAAATAAAAAAGGCCATCCCCGAAGAGATAGCCTTTGAGATCAATATAATTGGAAATTACTTTTGATTTACCGTACCAGTAATTCTCAGAATAGTACTGGATTTTCTTCCATTATCATGAGGATCGTTTGTAATTACAGTAATCGTTTTATTTTGTTTGCCTCTTTTTCCACGACTATTGAATGTCACTTTTATGGAACTGGATTCTCCCGGCTTAATGGGTTCTGTTATTGGAGCAATGGCTGTACATCCACAACTTGCTTTTGTTTTTCTGATAATAAGATCTTTTTTACCGGCATTTTTGAATTTAAACTCATGAGTGACAGACTCACCTTGTGTTAGCGTTCCAAAATTAAATGTTGTTTCCTCGAATTGAATGTTTGGAGCATCGGCAAGTTCTTTTTCTGATAACTGACCAAAATCCTCCTCAATTGTCGCGCTTACGCTTAATCTGTTTCTTGGATCGCTATTTTCATTAACAACAATCTGAACCCTGTCAATTACAAAACCCCAGTCATTGGCTAATTTAGCATTGTATGTTCCTGTAATTTTTCCTTTTTCACCTGGTTTTAATGTTGCAGGTTCACACTTTAGGGTTATATGTTTTGGAATATCCTTGAATTCAACCTTAATGGTTTCAGTTTTTGATGCATTTATAACATCAATGCTTTCAGTTTTTTCCTCGGTATTTTTGATTTTTACAAAAGACAGATGGTTCGATTTTAGTCTTAGATCACCCATACTTTTTGGGTAATCATCTTCCATAGTTTTAGGCCTTGGCTGAACTTCACCTGTGATCCTTAGAATTTTGGTTGGAGTTTCTGCATTAGAAGTTACAGTAATACTTTTGTTAAATTTTCCTGGTCTGTTTTTTGGGTTGTAAGTTGCTGCAACCAAGCCTTTTCCTCCTGGAGGAATGGGCTCTTT
>PKSZ01000056.1 GCA_002869425.1 Marinilabiliales bacterium | reverse complement strand
GTATATTATGCCAGTACTACAATACCTGTATCAGGTGTTGTAGTTTCGATAAATGATAAAAGCTCAACAACCAGTACTGATGGATATTTTGAAATAATAGATGCGATACAAGGAAATCAATTGATGCAAGCAACCAAAGAAGGATTTGATGACTATTCCACTGACGTATTAATTGATGAGGGTGCAAATGAATTAATCATTGAAATCACATCTAATCAGTATACGCATAATATTTATGGTTTTATTACAAATACAATAGATGATGCAATTGAGTTTGTAGAAATAACTATACTGAATCCTGATGGCACTGAAAGTGATTTGAAAACAACATCAAGTTCTACTGGATATTATCAGATTCCTGCTGTTCCACAGGGGGAGCGTACATTAGTTTTTTCAAAACATGGTTGTCGTACTTATGAGATAAGNTGAGATAAGTGTTTTTGTATCAAATTCTGATTATGAATTGGATGTGCAAATGTTAGAGTATGCACTGCCATTACCTCCTTGTCCAGGTTCACCAACAGTAAGTGATATTGATGGTAATGTTTATAATACACTCCTAATTGGAAATAAATGTTGGATGAAAGAGAATCTCAAAGTAACCCGTTATCCTAATGGTGACGTAATTCCATACATTTCCGACGATGAAGAATGGGCTGCATTAGGAGATAATAATACTGATGATGCATATTGTTTATACAATAATAATATATATAGTGGTTATGGTGCGTTGTATAGTTATGCTGCAGCCATTGCAGATAACTGGGGAAGAGATAATGGAGTTGGTCAGGGTGTTTGTCCTGATGGCTGGCACTTGCCAACTGATACAGAATGGACAGAGCTTGAGGAATTTTTAATTGCAAATGGATATAACTGGGATGGCAGCACTTCAGGTAATAAAATCGGAAAGTCATTGGCCTCAACTTATGGTTGGGAGAATAGTAGTTATCAGGGGGGTGTAGGAAATGACCCTGCAAGCAATAATGCCACTGGCTTCACTGCTCTTTCGGGTGGCTACCGCACCATCAATACTGGCGGGTTCTGGAATTCCGGCTTCTTCGGTTTCTGGTGGGCAGCCACGGAGTACAGTAGTGACTACGCATACGGTAGGAGCATGAATAATAACCTCGAGTACTTGTACAGGGGCGACTATAATAAGTCCGGCGGGTTTTCCGTCCGTTGTACCAGGGATTATTGATTATTAGATTATTTTCACCCTGAGCTTGCGAAGGGTGAATTTATTTGATTATTTCATTGTGCCGCCTGTGGCGGGGAAAATTTTTTTTGATGACAATACAGGAAATAATATCGGTTGAAGAGTCAAATAGGGATAAGATATTTCTCTATAAAGAGGGGATATTTCTAAAAGCCTATGATAGATCAGCATTCCTTTTTTTTTATTATATAAAAAACTATGCAATTAAGTCTAAATATTATAAAAATGTAAATCTGCAGGTTAGGAGTCTTGGCTTTCCTGCGAGTTCTTTCGATACTGTTCTGAGAAATAGATTCTCTTATAGTCACGAAGAGAATAAAATAGTAATTAGCGATATTGAACCCATTGATCTTGATGATTATGAACTGTGGACGAAAGAAACAGGTGAAAAGCCTATTGAAAAATATTTGAAAGTTATCTACAAGGCTAAAAAGTTATAATTATGGTTTATAAAAATATTAGAGATCCTTAATTTGTTAAATCATTTAACAAAGAAAATTGTAAATTATTATCAATCTGATATTCCTGAGTATTAACAATTAAAATTATTTATTATGTCAAATCCAGCCAAAGCGGCACAATGTCGCCAAAGGGCTGCATATTTTAGAGAGAAGGCAGCCAAATACCGTAGAATAGGAAATGAGATTAACGCAGCTAAATGTGATCGCGAAGCAGCAAATTGGGATTACAAGGCTGCTCGATATGATAGATAGAGAATTTAATTCTATCTGACATTTTATTATTTAGAAAAGAAATTGTAGCCTTCCCTAAAAAGGGGAAGTCTACATAATTTCGAAAGATAATCTGTATTCTGGTTAGCAACTATTCAAAATATTATTATTGT
>PKSZ01000210.1 GCA_002869425.1 Marinilabiliales bacterium | reverse complement strand
TGAACCGCCGCCATAATCCCACGTACGTTCAAAAAAGTTTAACCAATTATAATCCTGACCACCATAATCACCACAGGCCATTATTAAAACATCAAAATACTTATCGTCGGCATCACCGCTAGTTTCTTTAGCCACATCCATAAACTCTTTCAAATTAAAGGTATAATCAAACTCCGTACATTCTGCAACGCAGGTGGCAACGATAAATGGTATCTTCTCATCCAGCTTAGTCAGCTCTTCACTTACCCAGTAACCATCATAATTCTCTAACAAAGAGGGCTCCTGCGATATTTTCTCACGAATCAGACAAGTACGCTTATACAATTCTGCAAACTCTGCATCGGTTTTAACATCTGCAAAACCAAAAACACATGTTTCCAATTCATCAATTGAGGAATCTGAAAAAAACTTTTGTAAAACCGTTCTTGTTTCTTCATCAAATGCTTCGATATTGGGCTGAATCGTATTAGCAACAGCTTCTGTTATGGAAGTATCTATAATCCCTTGTTCAGCATGTTTCAGGCTATCCTTCCGTTCTACAGATGCCTCTCCCGAATTTTGATTGCATGCAAACAAGAACATAGCCAGCATTATCTGGGAATAGACAATACATTTGTACATTTTCGTTGTGGTTGTGGTTTATGGCAATGAATGTACTAATTATCCATATATTAACAAAGCTTTTTTCTTCTGAAATTCAACTACTTGTCAAAAAGATTGAAAGGGAAAATTCTTCTCAAAAGAATTGTCAAGACGCTTTTTCTTCTTGTTATGAAGTTTTGAAAGGTCAATAGGGCTACTTTCCTGCCTTCCATGAACAGGATCATCTGTTTTTCCTGACACAGACATATTATCCATCACAGTAGTTATTGGAGTAAATGTTTGTATTGCATTGATACCCAAAGAAATACCAACGTTATAATTTGAATCTGCAACCGTATCCTGCGCAAATACCATTTGGGGATCAACATCATTCCAACCTATTTTTGCTCCCACAGCACCAATCAAAAGAGCCAGAACAAGCATAGCTGCCACTTTATAAACAGGCATAGTCCGGTTTAACATCGAGTTTAAACCATAATTACGGATTTGTCTTTTGCCAAAATCAGGAGTTTGATATTGATTATCCTGTTCCTCTGAATATGATTGCAAACACATGCCAAGCTCCAGATGTAATTTCCGAATTTCCTTGTATTCTGCTTCTGATGAATGTTTTTGAACGTATGCTTTTTCGTCTTTGGTAAGAGCATCGTAATCCCTTGACTCTACAAGAGTATATAAAAAATCGCTGTGCTTCTCTCTATTCATAATCTTCTGGTTTAATGTATTGTCTAAGTTTTTTCAGAGCATAAAACAATCTTGATTTTATCGTTCCTTCCGGGCAAGATACTATGGATGCAATTTCCTTTGTGCTCATTTCAAACTTGTATTTCAAAACGACAACTTCCCGATGCTCAAAATCAAGCAATTGAATCCCTTTGTATAAGGGTACTGATGGGGGCTTTGCATTTTCTGAAAGCTCATTTTCGAAGCTTTCGTTAAACTTAAGCTTAACCTTTTGATGTCTGAAATTATTTCGTGATAAGTTGGTAGCAATTCGAAACAACCAACCGGAAAAATTCAAACCTGGCTGATATAAGTGAGGACTTTGATAAATCTTCAAAAACACATCATGAGCAATATCCTCTGCAACTGACTGGCTTTTATGTACCAGACTAAGGTACGAAACAAGTTTGCCTGCATATCGCTGATACAGTATATGCATGGCTTCTTGCTGACGGTTTTTGCTTCCAGTTGAAACAAGCCACATTAATGCCTCATCACTAATTTTATCTGCCAACATCAATCGTTAAAAGTTTCATTATACCATTTTTTCCAGTTTTCATCTGATTTTGTAATGCTTTTGATCAACAGTTTTATACGATCCATCTCAGCCTGATCACCAGCCTTATAGTAATGTTCATATAACTTTATCAAGCCGGGAATGTAATTGACATTGCCAACCTTGTTGTCTATATGGTAATAAAAATGCTCTTTCAGATAATCTGTAAGAAAAAGATTATCATAAGCATTCTTGAGGTATGCAATTTCATCGATAATTTCCTTTGAATATTTGAAAGCCAAACCCGTAAGATATAAGTCGTCAGAATATTTATCGTAAAGTGTTTTGTAAACTGTTAAACCAACATACACAGGAATATTTTCAGGAATATTTTCCATTATATGATCGAAGATCATTCTTTGATTTTCCATCATACTGCTACCTCCTGTTTTGAAATTTAAAGTATCCTTTCCCATCCCTGGGATTCCAACCTCATTAAAGATCTTTTGCCTGTAGTCACTTTTCAGTAAAAGAGGAATATTCAGAACATGAACATGTGGTTTAACGTCTTTTACATCCTGAACAGCCCACAATGAATAAGTATCGTTGTCGCCCTGACACAACACAATTGCCTCTTCCTCCTGGATTGCATTTAGCAGATTATAAGAATAATTCAAGTGTCCCGGATTTACAACATTTAACTCATACCAATGAATATTCTGCTTTTTTCTTGCTGCCAGATCCCTCTTAAGCTCATAATACAGAACCATTTCATCCTGAATTTCAGGGTGATCGGGATTAATCTCATTTGCTTTTAACAAATACTTTGTTCTATCATCTTTTACTTTTCCACTAAAGAAAGATTCGTTATACTTCAGAAGATTTGCAGCAAAAGATTCAGGTATTGCATCATACATTAATGGAATTATTTCATTATCATCCCTGAAACTTTCGCTTTTTTGAATCCAGTTTTCTGCTGGTTCATCCGGAAAGCTGTGGTTAAACATCATTCTGGCATATCTACAGGCTTTGTAATAATTATACNTAATTATACCAAGCTTCTTCGCTGCTACTATCCTTGTCTATTTGATCCTTCCAAAGTTCAGCCTGAGTTTTATAGAACTCAAAACTTTCAGCTTTTAAAGCAAGTTGGTGTACTGTCTGGGGTTTTTGAGCCAGAGTCTGGATGCTAAGTCCTACAATAAATAATAAAGTTAAGTATTTCATATTTTTTCAGTTTTGTAATACACAATTGCCAGGCACATTATCAATACACGCCAGATTCAATTTGGTTCAAATTAAATATGATTTTTTCAGATTAATTGAAATCCCAGAACGCAAATATCATCAATTTGCTCATAAACACCGGCACTTGGTTTGGATTCTCCCATCCAGTTTGCAAGATAATCATTCAATGCTTTCTTTTGATCTTTCATTTCCTGATCAGATATACTTAGCACCAATTCTTTAAAAGCCCGATACTTAATTTTCTTTCCCTTTGGACCTCCAAACTGGTCGGGGAAGCCATCCGTAAAGAGATATATCTTATCGCCCTTCTCTACTGTGAAATTGTGATCGGTAAATGGCTGCATTCGTGTGTGAATGGCAACCGGCATTTTATCAGGTTTAAATTCTACCAATTGTGGTTCATTATTTTCTTTCTTAATCAGATACATTGAATTATTGGCGCCGGCATATTGAGCCTGATTGGTTTCAAGATTTACAGCACAAACAGACATATCCATTCCGTCTTTAGTCTCTCCCTGCTCACCATGCTGCTGAAGAGATTCGATAATATCCTTACGCAAAAGATTTAATACTTCACTTGAACTGTTTACTTCCTGTTTTCTTACAATATCATTGATAAAACTTATTCCCAACATACTCATCATTGCACCCGGCACACCATGTCCCGTACAATCGGCAACAATGGAAATAAACCAACCATTGACTTCTGAAGCCCAGTAAAAATCGCCACTTACAACATCCCGAGGCTTAAACAAAACAAAATAGTCTTCACAAATTTTAGATAGATTTTCTTCTGATGGCAATAAGGCCATTTGTATCCTGCTTGCATAAGATATGCTGTCCTTTATCTCTTGGTTTTGATACTGAATTTGATCTTTCTGTACTATTACCAAATCGCGCTGCTGTTCAATCTCATCTCGCTGTGCCTCAATCTCTTCCTTTTGCTGATTCAGCACTTCATTTTGCGTTAGAATCTCTTCCTTTTGTTGTTGCAAAACTGCATTTTTGGCTACAATATCATTTTTTTGCTGAACAACCTCCTCTGTGCGTTGTTGCACGATCATTTCCAATTTTTTATTCTTCATCTCAACCTGACGGATGCTAAGCTTTACAATGCCCAGAATCAGAAGACCCAGCAGAATTACATATCCGGAAAAAGCTGCCGTTGTTAGATACCAGGGTTTTGGAGGGGCAATGATATGAAACTTATATACGGCAATATTGCTCTCTTTTCCATAAATATTCTGTGCTTTTACTTTAAAAACATAATCGCCCGGACTTAAATTGGTATAATCTTTTTCCGTTTTAAAAGACCAATCAGACCATTCTGCATCAAAATTCTCCAGTTTGTAGGAATATTTCACCTTCTGCTGATCGATAAACGATAAAGCACTGTATGAGAAACGCAAAGAATTTTCATTTGTTTTAAACTGCTTAACCTCACTTTCCGGCTGAAATGAAACAACTCTACCCTGATCATTTAAAAATATACCATTAAAAATTACCGAATCGCTACTGGAAATATATTCAACCTTTCTAATTAAAGTAGAAAGCTTACTTGTAGATTCCTGAAAATTTGCATCGAAATGATAAATCTGATTACTGGATCCAAACAAGATATTGTGTTCATCTATTGGCAAAAAAGCTAAATTAACAGCATCTTCGAGCTTTCTGAGCGGCTTTGTTATTATTTCAACCGAATCTATTTGTCCATTGTTATAGTGTATCTGACCGATCATCTCCTCTGTTTCATTCAAACTTCCCCAAAACCAGGTCTTACCATCTATATCCTTAGAAAATTTTGAAATATATGATCCCTCAGGAAAAAATTTATTAAATGCATCAAACAACTCAAAGTTATTCTCTCCCGACTGATATTGATAAAATAAACCATTGGCATTAACCAATATCCTATCATCTAGTTTCAATACTGTATAATAAGCATCAGGAAGCCTGCTGTTTGTACTATCATAATTTACCTTTTCAATAATTGTATCATAATTCGTGTTAAACAAAATACGATACAACTTACCCTCGTCAACCAGCCATGTATAGCCTGCAGTATCAATTTCTATACTTGTGCAAAAATTAAAATCTTTAAATTGCTTAATAAAAGTCCATTCCCCTTTATCTTTTCCATATGTGAAAATACCATTATGCTCTCCTGCACAAACAAGTTTATTTTGCTTTCTAAAAAACCGAATATCTTTAGGTGCATAGTAAGATGTAATTTCATGGCCTTCAGTTCCCTGAATTGAAAATGAACCAACGTTGCTACTTGTTGTAATTATTTCATCATCTACAGGTAACATATCCCACACTTTCCTGCCCTGTATTTTCTCTATTGGTGAAAAAGCATTCTCAATACCTTCCTGAAAATCACGATCACGCCATGGCATATAGTATGCGCCTACTGCCAATCCTGCATAAAGATTTCCGCCTTTCATTACTAAGGAATATACAGCAGCATTGGTTAAATGATTTTGCTTATTGTACCTTGACCAGGGAGTATTCAACTCTGTAAGACAAATACCATATTCAAGTCCACTCCATACATTCCCTGATCTATCAGCAAAAATCGCGCAATGATCGTGATTAATCATCCCTCCTGTACTGTTTACATGCTGCAATATATGACCTGATCGGGAGAATACCACAACGCCCTCCTGAATGGTTCCGATAGCATAATAATTCTCACTGATTTTGGTTGCCATATAAGCCTGATTTTTGATCGCAAAACGACTTACCTCATTATCCCATGGCTGTATTTCCAATCCATCATAAACATATAATCCATTTAACCGGCTTACTATAAGCAAGCTATCACCTCCAAACTCAAAAACATTGCGAATGTTTTTCCACTTTAGCAACTCTGATCCGGGAAGAGGCTCTATTTCGTAATTATTCCAGATCCCTAATCCCGTGGCTGTTTCAATATACAGATTTCCATAACAGTTCGCCAAAGTTCCGATTCCCCAAATTGAATAAGTAACACTTATTCTTTTCCCATCGTATATATACAGGCGCTGATTTTCACATGAAAACAACACAGAATTTTCATAAAACCCCACTGACCAGAAATTGCGTTTTGGAATAAACTTATCCGGTGTAATTTCAACCAAAGAGGTATATTGCATATACCCCAACGAGTCAGGCTCTAATAAGCCAAAATCCTGCCTGCCCCCAACAAAAATTGTTCCTGCTGAATCTTTCACAAAAGCGATAGCAGCAACATCAGAGATTTTTTTCCAATTCACGCCATCAAACTCCAAAATTCCCTGAGAATTACCAAAATACATAATCCCCCGATCATCCTGAATAATTGCCCAATTCTGATTCCCTTCATGGTAATCAGATGGAGAATAATTATAGACCAAAGGCACACCCTTATTCTTTATCTGCGCAAATGATGGTAAGGCAGATAACAAGAAAGTAAAAATTATTATATTTCGCAGGATGGCTTTCAAGATAGCAGCAAGATAATTAATCCAATTTCATAAAATCGCTGGAAAGATAAAATGTTTCATCGGTAATCCAATTACCTTGAGTATCAATAAAACCCCATTTCCCTTTTCCTCTGACTCTTGCGTACCCGTTGGAAAAATCTCTGGCCACCTTAAATTGTTCCTTTATCACCTCGTTTCCCTGCTTATCCAGGTATCCATACAGCTTGTCCTTTCGAAATAAAATTAAATCGGAACAAACATCTCCAAGATTTCTGTATTCAATGGGTATAACTACATTTCCAGTTGCGTCAATGAATCCCCATCTGTTGTCTTTTTTCACCCTGGCAATACCATCCTGGAACACATTGATTTGCTGATACTGAAAATCAACTACAACATTAGCACTCATATCAATAAGCCCCCAAAGACCATCCTTTGATGCTCTAAACAGGCCATTCTCTGATTTCTCTAATCTTCTGTATTCCGGTTCAATTATCCAATTACCACTTTTATCAATACAACCCCACAATTCCCCTTGTTTGGCAAAAGCAATACCATCTTCAAGAAAATGCTGTGCAGACTGATATTTCAAATCAATAACAAGATTCCCCGTTTTATCAATGTAGCCTGTTGTTCCATTGGTTACAGCTGCAAGTCCTTGTTTAAACACTCCGGTTTTTTGATATATGGGTTCAACAATTACTTTTCCTGTTTTATCGATATAACCCCAAAGAAGATCCTTATTGACCTGAGCCAAACCCTCAGTAAAATCTTTAGCGGCATCCCATTCAAAATTGATTACAACATCTCCTGATGTGTTGATAACACCCCATTTCCCATCTTTCTTCACCCATGCCAGACCTTCACTAAAAGATGAAACATCTTCATATTGGGGCTCAATAAAAAACTCACCATTTTGTTTCAAAAATCCCCACTTCTTAATATTTGTAGTTTCATCCACTATTGCCACACGACCAAATCCTTCTTTAAAATCTTCGGCATGTACAAACTTACAATCTGAAATTTTATTTCCATTCCAATCGATATATCCCCATTTTCCTTCTTTTTTTACTCTTATAAGATCGCTTGTTTTTTGTGGAAGATATATGGTTGTTGCTACTCCAAAAAAACCAAGGTATATCAATTCCTTATCGGTTTTCTTTATATAAACAGCATTGTCTTTTAGTCTCCAGATATCATCATATTCTGGTTGAACGATATATTCTGCTTTTTCATTAATAACACCCCATTTTCTTGTCTCTAGATCCTGTACAGGGGCTCGATACACCTGTGCCTGTAGTACGTTAAACACAAATGATAAAACGAAAATCAGTCTTATTTTTTTCATATGATTTTGATTATGGTTACAAATACTCAAAAATACATTAATTAACTTTTTCAGCCCTTGTTTTCTTCTCTTTTTTTAGACCTACCCACAATAAGCAGGAAGCCTGCAATTACTATAAAAACTATCACGAGTGAACCAACATAATCACTTAGTGAAGTTAAAAAATGATTCCAAAGGCACTTACACAAAGCCAATATCGTTTACTGGCTTTTATTTATTTTTTCTTGCTATGTAAAAACCATAGCTATAATAATCCTTGAATTTTTGATATAATTCAATCTCAAACTGATTATCGCTAATTACTTTTCTTGCAAGTTCGGAATAGTCATTGCGGTGTAGAAAAGTCTCAAATCTTACTTGCATAGGCTTGTAGTAGTTCTCAATCCAACTATCCTGACATAAATAAAAATATCCAACAAGCGAATAACCATTGTTTTCCAATTGCTTGATTTTGTTAGCAGCAGTATCTATTTCTGAGTATTCCTCATTCCAAAATTCTTCAATTTCTTTTGGTCGGGATGATGTTATCCATGTAATTTCACTTACAGCCAAATAGCCACCCTCTTTTAAATAGTCCTTCCATTTCTTTATTCCGTTTTCGAATCCAATGTTATAAATCGCTCCTTCTGACCAAATGAGATCAAATTCACCTTTCCTAAAAGGTAATTCGTCCATTGATTTTTCAAGTGTACGGATTTTCTTTATCAAACCTAATTTTTGAGATTTTTCATTAAGTTCAGTTAAAAATTCGGGGAAAAGGTCAACTGCAGTTATCTGTCCGTTTAAATTTTCAGCAAGTGTAATGGTTTGTCCACCTGAACCGCAACCTATATCAATTATCTTTAATTCTTTATTGGCAGGGAATTCCAAAAAACCAAGTGCTTTCAAAGTATCACTTTCACTGCCAGGCCCCTGTTTTTCTGAGTTTCTATGTAGATCTATTATCAAATCCAGTTCTGTCATAGTTTTACTTTCTTAACTATTAATGAAGCCAGAAAAGCTTCTAAAATACTTAAAGGAATTGCAAAAGGTAAAATACCAAACGGTAAAACATTCATATTACCAATTACAAGCCACATAAAAACGAATCCAACAAACCAGGTAATTAAAGTAGTCTGTATCAATGTAAACTTTTTAGCAATAATAAAAATGCTTATAGCAAAACATAATGACCATATTCCCCATATTGCTCCATTAATTGGTTCAGATGGAAAAATCAGCCCCATGCTCTCATAATAATCTATCCAATAAGCTTTTAGCAAAATCTCATTTCTAACAAATTCGGATATGCTGATCCAGATTGCTGCCAACAAAACCGGCAAGATTGTTTTCTTAATCGTCTTCATAAATATTGCTTATTATTTTGAAACAGGTGTTTCCCATGCTTGCACATAACTTATTGTTAATAGTAGTTATATGCTTCCATCCCCAGTTCAAATTCCTTATCAAGCAAAGCATTGTTTTTTTTGTATAATTGGTTTGCCTTATCTATGTACTTTTTAGGAATTACCCGCTTCTTACCCGAACCTAGTTTCCGAACCACAGGATCCAGGGTTACTTCCAATACTCCTCGAACTTTTTCTGATGATATCTTTCTTGTAATCAAATGAGAAGGACGATAAAAATTATAAGTCATATGATTCAATATTCGCATTACCTGAACGGATGCCGTTGTAAGACTTACATTTTTTGATTGTTCGTCTGATTCGTTGATTGAACCAGCATTTGTAAATTCAACAATTTGCGTTATCACATTTTCAGCATTCCGCAAAAGATCTTCCTGCAAATTTATCAAAACATTCTTACGCCCAAACAAGTCCACATAATGCATGATAAGGCTATAATAATCCAAAAAACTCCACTTAAAAAACAAGGAATCTTCTGCAAAATATTTATGTGGCTTGAGTACTCCTCCATCGTGAATATACTGTTTATACACAGATTCCAACATAGATGTCTGCCTGCGAATTGTAATCATTACTTTTTTAAACCCTACGTCCTTAAGCCTGTAGGCAATTTCAGTATTGTAAGTTCCAACCCCCAGACTTCCTACAAGTCCTTCATAAGAATACAGTGCTTTATCACTTTGATCCAATAAACTGACATACTTCTTTTTATCAAACTCGAGGGTTGTCGACTTTACGAATGGTAGGAATATTTTTCTGCAATGCCCATATTCGTAATACTGAACACCTTCAAGATTTTTAAATATTGCATTTTGCAGAAATGTTGTACCGGTTTTTTGATAGCCAATATGTACAATCATCCTACAATAGTAATGAATTAATTCTGGTAAGAAAAATTAATTATACTATGAATCAGCAACCTTAAATAAGTCTAATCAGCTATATATAACAATACTAGGCCCGTTTTCGAGGATAAACTTCAAATTCTACTTCAACATCCTCAAATTCTGCAAAATCGTGATAAATCTCTTTCCTTTCACCAAATATGGAAATAATCTTTCCAGAAATCAGACCACCAAGCAATGCAACCGCAATTGTTAAACCAATTCCAACAAATTGGTTTCCAACATCCAATCCACTTACAATAGGAATAGCAGCTAACCCACCAAGAATACCAGGAATTCCATGTAAATTGGTAACACCACATGTGTCAACAGCCTTAAAAACCTTCTGTTGTCTACTCTGTATAATTGCAAAACCAAATGTAGAAACAGCACCTGCAACCAAACCAATAATAACAGCTTCGGTATGGTTTGCAAAATCACATGTAGAACCAATCGCAACTCCTCCTGCCAATGCAGCATTTGCAATATCCGCTGCATTTATTTTACCTCGCAAGGATACGGACATAACATATGTTGCTAATGTGGACCCGCTTAATGCAAGAAAAACATTTACAACGGTATACGGAATTAGCTCAACTGGAACCAGTGCTGCACAGAAACTAGGCCAAAAAACCCACAAAATCATGCTCCCTAACAATGAAAAACGATCTGAAGTTGCATCCGCTTCAACATTTTTTTCAAGATACTTTTTCTTTGCAAGTCCGATGGTTGCACCAATCCCAAATATGGCTCCAAAAGCATGTATTACAATTGAACCACCTGTATCAGCAAAACTACCAGACATTACGCCTAAACCGTTTTCCAAAATCATCCACTCATTAAACATATAGAACGGTATAAATAATAAACCTAAAACAATATACTGAAACATTTTTAACCGCCCCAACAAGGCTCCGGCAGCAATTAGCAGACTAGCTGCTCCGAATTCTGCAAGAATCAGCTTTTCAATTTCGGTTCTATTCCCTTCAAAAAGTCCGCTGTCCGATATTAAAAAATATAGAGGTACAGCAACAGCAACCATGAGAAATGTAGCAGTTATGGCAGATCTGCCATAATTCTTAACAAACACCATTAGAAAGCCAAAACCAACCAGCAACATAGCCATGATGTGAATAGCCCGATTGTATTGCTGCACTTCAACAACTGAATTTATTGAATGCGCAACACCAGCTTCAGTAGCTCCTACAATAGATGAGATTAATACCAACCCCAACGATAACATTAAATACTTAACTTTTTGCATCTTTTCAATCATTTATATAAAACTTTATTAAAAATGCGAATGTAGTTTTTTGGATAATATATAAGTGTTTTTCTTAACATTAAATCAGTAATATGCTTATTTAACATACGTTGTTCACTGATTCTAATTGAGGTTGCATTTTAAAACAACAATTACATAAGCACCTAAAGCGCTGTATAACAGTACTCTTATTTCCTTCTTATGAAAATTTTCAAATATTGCTTATCTTTAATTCTAATTAGTTATCTGTGAATTAGTATGAAATCTTTCAGAACCTATAGTGTGTTTTTGATCGTGTTAACTATATACACATCAAGCTTTTCTCAAGCACAGGATGGACATGGATTCAGGTTTGGGTATATTCCTGGCTACTTCCTTAAGC
>PKSZ01000276.1 GCA_002869425.1 Marinilabiliales bacterium | reverse complement strand
GATGAAATAGAGAAAGCACATCCTGATGTTTTTAATATCCTTCTACAGGTTCTGGATGATGGGCGTATGACGGATAATAAAGGACGTTTGGTAGACTTTAAAAATACTATCATCATAATGACATCCAATGTTGGTTCACACATTATTCAGGAACAGTTAGCGAATGTTCAAACCGAAGATTCTTTTGAGCAAACCAGATTAAAAGTAATGGAAGAGTTGAAAAGAACCATTAGGCCAGAATTCCTGAACAGGATTGATGAGATTATTATGTTTACACCACTAACAGAGGAACAGATAAAAGAAGTAGTTCGCTTACAGTTCTCTCTGCTGCAAAAAACCTTGCAAAAACAACAGGTTACCATTGAGATAACGGATTCTGCTATCGATTTAATTGCAAGCAAAGGATTTGATCCTCAATATGGTGCAAGACCTGTCAAAAGAGTAATACAAAAACAATTACTCAATGAATTGAGTAAGAAGATTTTATCTGGAGATGTTTCTTCTGATGCAGAAGTGTTTGTTGATGTTGATGGAGATGAATTGATATTTACCAATCAGAAGTAAATCTGAAACTATGAGAAAAGCTGGTCCAGTTCATCGATAGCTGCGGCGCAGCTTTTTTCAAATTCTTTAATGTAATTCGGGTAAGTTTCCTGTTTTTCTCCTTTTTTGGCTAAAAGCTCGAAGTCTTTTAGTTTTGCTGCCAGATCGCTCATTCCCATTATATAAACAGAGCTTTTGGCTTTGTGTGCAAGAGCTCCCAGTGATTCAAATTTCCCTTGCTCATAAAAAGAATTCATCTCAGTTAAAAACTCAGGAATCTGTTTCTTGAAAATATCAATCATTTCCTTAATCAATTCATCGTTTCCTTCTGACATGCTTTTAAGATAGGTGAGGTCTACAATTTTGGTCTGACGATCCATTTTAGCTTGTTAATTTATATATGATTTCAATAAGTTTCTCAGCATCAAAAGGTTTAGAGATGTATTCATCCATTCCTTTCGAAAAACATTTTTCTTTTTCACCGACTATCGCTGCAGCAGTGACTGCAATGATAGGAATATTTTTTTTATTTTCAGAGAAATTTTTACGTATAAACTGTGTGGTTTCATAACCGTCCATTACAGGCATATGAAGGTCCATTAGGATGATGTCATAATTTCCCGATTCAAGCATGTCTATTGCTACTTTTCCATTTTCTGCAACATCTACAGGGAATTTGTGCTTTTTTAGAAGTGATACTGCAAGAAGTTTATTCATATCGTTGTCTTCAACAAGAAGAATTGTAATGTCTTTTGGTTGTTTTCTTGTTGCTAGTTTTTTGTCTTGTTTTTGATCGTTGTCAATGATTTTACCTTTAACTTTTTCAAAAGTAAGGTTAAAGAAGAATGTGCTTCCTTTGCCCAATTCACTGGTCACATCAAGTTGACCACCCTGTAATTCAATTAATTGTTTGGTGATGGTTAGGCCAAGTCCACTACCGCCATGTGTTCTTTTACTATCACTTTGAGCTTGAGTAAAACTTTGGAATATTTTTTCAATGTTCTCGGTTTTGATTCCTATTCCGCTGTCTTCAACTGTGAAAATCAATGTTATGGTAGACCTGCTTTGACTTTTTATTTTCACATTAACCTTAACAAATCCTTCCTTTGTAAATTTAACTGCATTTTCAGTTAGATTAAGCATCATCTGCATTAAGCGAACTTCATCTCCAATAATGTATTCTGGAACTTCTTCATTAACATTGGTTGTAAAAAGAAGACCTTTTTCTTTAATTAGAAACTGTAGTGTGCTTTCCAGCTTAACAAACATAAAGCGCAGGTTGAATCTTTTCTTTTCAAAATCAATCTTACCTGCTTCAATTTTAGAAAAATCAAGAATGTCATTGATAATTACCAGCAAATTGTTGGCAGAGGTTCTTATACTTTCCAGGTAGTGGTATTGCTCATCATTTAGTTTTGTGTCATACATAAGATTAGACATGCCAATTATTGCGTTCATGGGTGTACGGATTTCATGACTCATATTGGCAAGAAACTGATTCTTGATTTTTGCCGATCTTTCAGCATCTTCCTTTGCAAGTGTTAATGCCAGATTCTGCTTCTCAATTTGCCCAAGCATTTGATTAAAACCATTGATGAGTTCTCCAATTTCATCATTAGATTCTTTATCTATTCGAACAGAAAAATCTTTTTTTACGGAAATATCCTTCATGATGTCAGACAAACGGAGAATTGGTTTTGAGATAACTTTTTGGACCTGTGTAGCCAGAATGAATGCAATAAAGAGTGCTGCAATAAGAATTATTCCTATGATAAAGAAAAACCTGTTTGATCGATCTGAGTAAGTTTTTAAGTTGGTTTCGATGGTAATGCTACCAATGAGTTCATCATACAGTTTAATGGGTTTTATCAACTGTATTGAAGTACTTTTTATGATTATTGTATCTGTGTTTAAATTCTTAATTCTAAAATGGTTTTTCTTGTCTGGATTGTTTTTGTAAAGAGCAATTGTGTCGAAATCAAGGTTTAAAATATATGCCAGTTCAATATTCTCATCAGCAATAAGGGTAGACAATGATTCATTGGCTGCAGATTTGTCTTTAAAAATAAGCGCAGCTGTATTGTAGTTGCCAATCATCTTAGCCATAATTTCAAGGTCATTTTTCCTTTCATTATTGAATTCTGATTTGTCAAAAACCGAAAATATCAATGCAGATAAGATCAATGCAATAGATGTAACCGAAAGGATTATCAGTATAATCTTTACACGTATCGACCAGTCTTTAAAAAATGTCTTCTTCATCTGTAACAATCTTTGCAATAGCAAGCAATTTAGAGCTGATGGTTAAATGAACTCTTTTTGCTGCATCGTTATTAATTTCAAATTGTTTAGAATCTCCCTTTGGAGTAAAATTTATAATACCTCCTTTTTCACAAAATGCCGAGATATTATCTCCTATTGTAAGTATGGGTTCGTCTTTTAAATATTTGAATAAGTCGTTTAGCTTGTCAATATCGGTTTCAGTAACCAATAAAATATGACAATTTATTTTTTTTGGATTATCGAATACAACCAGTTCCCAGTCTTTGTCAAGGATTTTTCTGCCATTCAGTGTTTTATGAAGATCGTCATTAAACTTATTTTCCCCGTAAACACCAATGATAAATTTCTTTGTTTTTTTGCAATCTTCTGGCCAGTTAATAAATTTGGCAAAATTATACAGATATGCTGATTTTACTTCGTACTCAGTATATTGCTGTGAAAAAGAAGTTAAGACCATTGATACAAAATAAATACTAAGTAAAAATTTGTATATGGTCTTTATTTTCAAGGGATTCGGTAATTTTTTAGTTATTGCTAGTAAATGTATAAAAATTATCGAACTTTGTGCAAGTTGCAGAGCATACTTTCATGGTAAAACGCCGTAGAATTATTCGCAAACTGGGTTATATTTCTGATCAAAAAGGAATTATAAAAAGATATTTGCGCGAAGCAAATGGATGGGCATTGCATTTGCAAAATTCAAAAGAGGCTATACTCAGAACCATGGATATTTTGAAGCCAAAGTCAATGGCGTTGCTGGGAAGTGGATGGTTGCTCGATGTCCCTGTCGATGAAATTATCAATCAGGGTATTACTCTCTATTGCCTTGATATTAGTCATCCTGAACAGATTAAGCATAAGTATAGAAATGAGGAATAAATTAAATTCATTGAAGTTGATTTGAATGGTAGTTTGTCTGAAAAGATTTATCATTACTATAAGATTGGGAAAAAGCAAATAGTGTCATCAGATCTTGATCCTGATTGTCGTTTGGATTTGACTGGCTATGAAATGGTTGTGTCACTTAATATTTTGAATCAATTGGATATATTATTGCTTGATTTTGTAAAAGAGCATCAATTGATGAATGAAGAGGAGCTGAAAAAGCTTAGGATGAAAATACAGGAGCATCACCTGAAAATGCTACCCTGCGAAAAATCTTGTATAATTTTTGATTACTGTGAACGGATTTTTTCTGATGAAGATGAGCAAGAGCAAGTCAATTCAACTGTTTTTGTTTCTCTTCCCCATATGAAAAATGTTCAGGAATGGCAATGGCAGTTCGATAGTTTAGGTTACTATTATAATGGGAAGCGCGTTGTATTTGATGTAAAAGCAGGAATTATTACATCTTGAAATTTGGTTTGACACATTCCCACTTTTGTCTAAAAATATTTTAAAAAGTAAGCTATTTTTATAACTTTACCCAACCTTAAAAACCGGATGACTATGAGAAAATACTTCATGATTTTTATTATGCTGGCGGTTGCTCCTTTAACTCTTCTGGCTCAGACAGAAGCAGAAACAGAAGAAGATGCGCCGGTAGAAGATTCTACCCTGGTTGTAATGGAAGATCAGGAAGCTGAAATGGCTTACAATAAAGGAATTGAAAACTTTCAGAAAAAGAATTATGCAGAAGCAATTGCTGCCTTCACAGAGGCAATTGGTTTTGATGCAAATTTTGCCAAAGCCTTTTTTAACAGGGGTGCTGTTAAAATGGAATTGCATAAATACAAGGATGCAATTGAGGATTTTGACAAAGCCATTGAGCTGGACGATAGTTTAGCTGCAGCGTATTATAACAGGGGGCGCGCAAAGCATACAATTAACGATAATGCTGGTGCTTTAGCTGACTATGCCCTGGCTGTAGAGAAAGGTCATAAAGATGCAAAAGTATATTATTACACAGGGGTTATTCGCTTTCAGGATGCAGATTATCAGGGCGCTGTAGAGGCTTTTGATGAATCCATTAAGTTAGATCCAAAATTTGCATTTGCATACAACGATAGAGGTAGTGCAAAAAGAAAACTGGAGAAATATGATGATGCTGTATTGGATTATAAGATGGCTTTAAATGTGGATCCTAAATTTGAAATTGCATATAATAATTTGGGGTCTGTCCTTCGAAAACTGGAAAAGTATGATGATGCTATTGATGCATATACTCAGGCTATTAAGTTGAAGCCAGATTATTATATGGCGTATAATAACCGTGGAAGTGCCAGGTGTGATGCAAAAGATTACGAAGGAGCAGTCAAAGATTTCGAAAAGGCATTGATGATAAAAAGCGATTATGTTTATGCTATGAATAATCTTGGTACAGCAAAAATGAAAATGAAAAAATACGACGAAGCAATCCGGCATTTTGAAAAGGCAATAAATATGGATTCTTCATATGGTATTGCATACTTGAACAGAGGGATATCAAAGGAGGAACTTCGCGATTTTTCAGGTGCATGTAAAGATTGGGCTAAAGCGAAAGAGCTTGGTGTTAAAATCGCAGATACTTATCTTCAGGAGTGCAATAATTAAAAATGAGAACAATGAAAACAGCAAAAATAATTTTAATCAATATTTTTCTCCTGAGTTCATTTTTTATTCGTGCACAGGAGATTGAATTGAATAAGGACGATTTTAGGAGTAAAGATGCCTATAAATCAGCCAAAGATGCAATTAAGGAAGGCGAGTCTTATTATGAACTTGGAATCGGGGGATACAGAAGGGCTCTGGAATATTATCTCCAGGCATATAAATTCAATAATAATGTTCCCATGTTGAACTATAAAATAGGGGAATGTTATCTGAATACAATTAGTAAAGTGAAATGTATAGATTATTATACAAAAGCTTATGAGTTGGATCCAAATATTATGGAGGATATCTTATATAAAATTGGTAGAGGATATCACTTAAAGGGAGAGTTTGATAAAGCAATAGAACATTATAAAAAATATAAGAATAAATTGTCTCCAGCTGCTCTTCAGGATCACAAAAAGGATATTGAAAAGAAGATTGAGGAATGTGAAAATGGTAAAAAATTGGTTCAGAAGCCCGTGAGAGTATTTATTGACAATCTTGGTCCCAATGTAAATTCTTCATACAGAGATTATAGTCCATTGATATCTGCGGATGAATCTATGATGATTTTTACTTCCAGAAGAGAAAATACAACGGGTGGTGGAAGAGATACGAGGGATAATCTTTTCATGGAGGATATTTATGTGTCCTATAAAAATAATATGGGGAAATGGATTCCTGCAGAAAATATGGGGAAGCCTTTGAATGGAAGTGGTAATGATGCAACTGTAGGTCTTTCACCTGATGGTCAGCAATTGTTCATTTTTAATGGAGAAAGTGGTCAGGGTGATATTTTGGTTTCAGAGCTGGAAGGTTCTGAATGGTCAAAGCCAGATGATGATGCTTTGAAAAAGTACATTAATACAGAATATCATGAGTCTTCGGCTTCTTTTTCATTTGATGGAAGAACCATGTATTTTGTGAGTAATAAGCCAGAAGATAATTTGGGTGATCATGATATATTTGTGTCATCATGGGATGAAGAAAAAGAAAGATGGGGAGAGCCAAGCAATTTGAGCAATGCCATCAATACAGAATACGATGAGCGTGGTGTGTTTATGCACCCAGACGGTCGTACCATTTATTTCAGCTCAAAAGGGCATTCCAGTATGGGCGGATTTGATATCTTTAAATCAGAACTTCAGGACGATGGAAATTGGGGTGAACCTGAAAATTTAGGTTGGCCTATCAATACACCCGATGATGATGTGTTCTTTGTAATGGCTGCAAGTGGTAAGCATGGTTATTATGCTTCTGCCAAAGAGGATGGTGAAGGTAGTTATGATATTTATATGATTACATTTAGAGGGCCGGAAAAGCCTGTTATTCAAAGTAATGAAGATAAGCTTCTTGCTAGTACGGAGCCTGTAAGTGAGGTCGTAATGGAAGAGTCTGTTGAGATAAAAACCATGCGTCTGACTATCCTGAAAGGAACAGTTAAAGATGCTTTATCGCTTAATCCTATTGAAGCTACCATCGAAATTGTAGATAATGAAAAGAATGAAGTTATTTCTGTTATGAAGTCCAATAGTTCGACAGGTAAATACCTTATATCCTTGCCTTCAGGTAAGAACTATGGTATTGCAGTAAAAGCTGAGGATTACCTTTTCCATTCAGAAAACTTTAACATTCCTGAAGCAACCAATTATCAGGAGATCACAAAAGATATATTGCTTAATAAGATGGCAGTCGGATCAAAGATTGTATTGAAAAATATTTTCTTTGATTATGCTAAGGCTACGCTTCGATCAGAATCTTTTGCTGAACTTGACAGATTGGTTGATCTGTTGAGTAAGTATCCATCAACACGGATTGAGATTTCAGGACATACTGACAACAGGGGATCATTGAAGCTAAATACTTCATTATCTGAAAACAGAGCAAAAGCTGTTGTAGATTATCTAATTGGTAAAGGTATTGCTGAAGACAGACTTGAGTATAAAGGATATGCATACTTCCAGCCAATTGATACAAACGATACGCCTGAAGGTAGACAGAACAACAGGAGGGTAGAGTTCAAGGTTTTAAGTAACTAATGAATTGATCATATTTTTAAGGAAGGCTGTCATTCGACAGCCTTTTTTTTGATTAGTTAACTAAAACTATTTAACAACAAGTTTTTTAAGGAAGCAATTCCTCGTAATTTTACTAAATTTGAAAAATATCAAATAACAAATCAATAATTTATAAATAACAATGAAAAGGACAGCTTTTACCCATTTCCATGAAGAATTGGGAGCCAAAATGGCACCATTTGCAGGTTATTATATGCCTATAGAGTATACAGGAATCAATAATGAACACACAGTAGTTCGAACGAAACTTGGTGTTTTTGATGTTTCGCATATGGGAGAGTTTTGGGCTGTAGGTCCTAAGGCCTTTGATTTTGTTCAGAAAGTTACATCAAATGATGTTGCAGCTTTAACTGATGGAAAGGTTCAGTATTCTTGTTTTCCAAATGATCAGGGTGGAATTGTTGACGATTTACTTGTGTATCGTTTTGGCGATGAAAAATATTTACTTGTTGTAAACGCAGCCAATATTGATAAGGATTGGAATTGGTGTGTGAAGAATGCAGAAGAAATGGGCCTGAAAATAGGAGAAGAGCTTATCAATGCATCAGATGATATTGCACAGTTGGCAATTCAGGGTCCGTTGGCATTGAAAGCCATGCAGAAGCTTACCGAAGCTTCTGTGGAGGATATGGAATTCTATACATTTAAGGAAATTACTTTTGCAGGTATTGAAAATGTATTGTTTTCAACAACAGGTTATACTGGAGCTGGTGGATGCGAGATTTATGTAAATAATGAAGATGCTGTTAAGCTCTGGAATGCAGTTTTTGAAGCAGGTGAGGAATTTGGAATTCAGCCAATTGGTTTAGGAGCCAGAGATACTTTGCGTCTTGAAATGGGATATTGCCTGTATGGGAATGATATCAATGATACTACCTCGCCAATAGAAGCTGGTTTGGGTTGGATTACCAAGTTTGTGGATGGAAATGATTTTATCATGAGGTCGCATCATCAAAAGTTGAAGGAAGAAGGTGTTGAAAAGCGATTGAAGCCTTTTGTAATGATAGACCGTGGTATTCCTCGTCAGCATTATGAAGTGGTCAATGAAGCGGGTGAAATTATTGGTGAAGTTACTTCTGGAACCATGTCTCCTATGATGAAGCAGGGTATTGGAATGGCATATCTTAACAAAGGTTATTGGAAGTCAGGAACAGAAATTTATATTAAGGTAAGAAATAAAAGTTTAAAGGCTGAAATTACAAGTTTGCCAATATATAAGGCTTAGTATTAATTAAAACTATATAGTAATGAAAAGAATATATTTCTTATTTATCGTTCTCAGTGTGATTTTTATGATTTCATGCGGAGCAAGTAATGCCCCAGTTGAAGATGAGCAAAAAGAGGAAGTTGCTCAGGTAGAAGAAGATTTAAATGATGCAGCTGAAGAAGTAAAAAATGCATTTGCTGATTTAAAGGAAGTAGCTGAAGAAATGGGCGCTACTTCAAATGATGGAACAGCTATGCATTATGAAGAATTGCAAAAATATCTTCCTACAGAAATTGATGGGTACACAGCAGGTAAACCGAAAGGTGGAACCATTACCATGCAGGGCATGTCTTATTCCAGTGCAGAGATTACATTCTCTAAAGAAGGCGCTGGCGATATTGATGTGGTTCTTTTAGATTATAATGCAGCTGTTAGTCTTTATACTGCAGCAACAGCAATGTGGGCAATGGGTTTTACT